>CANFXR010000023.1 GCA_947451035.1 Burkholderiales bacterium | reverse complement strand
GGGCAGCGCGTTGAGCACCCGGCTCGGGTCCTTGCTGCGGCTGAGGATTTCGAGCAGCCGCGCGGCGGTGTAGGTGGCGTCGTCAAAGCCGTACCAGCGCTCGCCGAAGAAGATGTGGCCGCTCATCTCGCCGGCGATCGGCGCCTTGACCTGCTTCATCTTGGCCTTGACCAGCGAGTGGCCGGTCTTCCACATCAGCGGCTTGCCGCCGGCCTTGCGGATCACCGGCGCCAGGCGCTGCGTGCACTTGACGTCGAAGATCACCGTGGCGCCGGGATTGCGGCCGAGGATGTCCTTCGCAAACAGCATGAGCTGGCGGTCGGGGTAGATGATCTTGCCGTCCTTGGTGACCACGCCCAGGCGGTCGCCGTCGCCGTCGAACGCGAGGCCGATTTCGGCATCTGTGCTTTGCACGGTGCGGATCAGATCGGCCAGGTTTTCAGGCTTGCTCGGATCGGGATGGTGGTTGGGGAAGTCGCCGTCGACCTGCGAGTACAGCTCGGTCACCTCGCAGCCCAGCGAGCGCAGGATGGCCGGCGCCGACGCGCCCGGAATGCCGTTGCCCGAATCGACCACGATCTTCATCGGTCGCTTGAGCTTGCAGTCGCCGGCGATGCGCGCGCCGTACTCGGGCACGATGTCCATCGGCGCCGAGCGGCCGGGGCCGGCGACGTAATCCTCGGTTTCCATGCGCTGACGCAGGCGCTGGATGTCGTCGCCATAGATGGCGCGGCCGGCCAGCACCATCTTGAAGCCGTTGTAGTCCTTGGGGTTGTGGCTGCCGGTGACCATGATCCCGCTGTGGCAACCGCGCCGACCACGCGTGGCGGCCACGTAGTACAGCATCGGCGTGGTCACGGCGCCCAGATCGACCACATCCAGCCCGGTCGACACCAGGCCGCGAATCAGCGCGGCCGCCAACTTGGGTCCCGACAGTCGCCCATCGCGTCCCACCGCCACCGCCTTCTCGCCGGCGGCCAGCGCCTCGGTGCCAAAAGCCCGGCCCAAGTGCTCGGCAAACGCGGGACTGATGGTCTTGCCGACCACGCCACGGATGTCATAGGCCTTGAAGTTGGACGCGGTGACTTTCATGGAAACCCCGGTGGTTGATGTGCGGCGGATTGTAGGTTTGGGGTCATGTCAGTCGTTGAGCGCTGCCAGTGCGCCGCGTGCAGGCGCATCATGGGCAGGTTTTCACCGACCGACCGGTGCTCGAGCCGGCTGCACACGATGAACCGCATCCTCCCCCCCACACGGGCGTGGCCGCTGCACGGCGTGGCCGCCACGCGGCGCATCGAGGCCGATGCCACCGACGCGCTGCCGCCACACACCTTGATGCGCCGCGCCGGCGAGGCGCTGGCCAGGCTGACGCTGGCCATCGCGCCGCACGCCCAGCGCGTGTGGGTGGCGGCGGGCCCGGGCAACAACGGCGGTGACGGCCTCGAAGCCGCGGCGCTCCTGCAAGCGCTCGGCAAGCAGGTCCATGTGACCTGGCTGGGTGCGGCCGAGGGCGGGCAGCGCGCGCCGGCCGATGCGCTCGATGCCCACGCCCGCGCCGCGGCGGCCGGCGTGCTGATCAACGGCGAAGGGCCCTGCGGGCTGCAGCCGCCTGACGTGGCGATCGACGCGCTGCTGGGCATCGGCGCCACGCGCGCACCGGCAGGCCACATGGCCGAGACGGTCGAACGCCTCAACGCGCTGACGTGTGCGGTGATCGCGGTCGATGTGCCGTCCGGCCTGGATGCCGACCGCGGCCAGCCCTGGGGCGCGGCGTGCGTGCGGGCGGACCACACGCTGTCGCTGCTGACACTCAAGCCCGGCTTGTTCACCGCGAGCGGGCGCGACCATTGCGGCGCGGTGTGGCTCGACACGCTGGAGGTCAGCGACGACGACATACCCGACGCGTGGCTGAGTGGCGCGGCGGCACTGGTACCTCCGCGCCGCCACGCCCAGCACAAGGGCAGCTTCGGCGATGTGGTGGTGGTCGGTGGTGCCACGGGCATGGCGGGGGCCGCCTTGCTGGCCGCGCGCGCTGCGCAGGCCGCCGGCGCGGGGCGGGTGATCGTCGACTGGCTGCAAGACGCCACGCACACACCAGGCGTCGATGGGTTGCACCCTGAACTGATGATGCCGAACGGCTGGTCGCTCTCGGAGCCGGCGGTGCTCAAGGCCGCCACCGTGGTGTGCGGCTGCGGTGGCGGCAGCGCGGTGCGCGAGCGGCTGCCGCGCCTGCTGAGTCTGGCCGGCCGGCTGGTGCTCGACGCCGATGCGCTCAATGCGTTGGCCACCGACCCGCAGTTGATGGCCCAGTTGCGGCAGCGGCGCCCGCGCGGTCTGGCCACGGTGATCACGCCCCATCCGCTGGAAGCTGCACGGCTGCTGGGCTGCGACGTGACACAGGTTCAAGCAGACCGGCTGGCGGCTGCCCGGGCGCTGACCGAGCTGGCCGGCTGCGTGGTGGTGCTCAAGGGGTCAGGCAGCGTCATCGCCGGGCCGGGTCACACGCCGCACATCAACGGCAGCGGCAATGCCTCGCTGGCCAGCGGCGGCACCGGCGACGTGCTGGCCGGCTGGCTGGGCGGACGCTGGGCGCAGGCAGCTCGGCCTGACGTCCACCTGATCGACGAATTCGAACTGGCGTTTGCCACCGCCTCGCAATCGGTGGCTGACCACGGCGGCGCCGCCGAACCCGAGCACCTCGGCGCCTTGGCCGCCAGCGCGTTGATCGAAGGGCTGCGCCGCCGGCTGGCGGGTCAGCCCTAGCTGCGCCGTTTGGCCGGCTTGGCGGCCTTGGCAGGCCCCTTGCGTGCAGGTGCCTTGGCCGCGCGGGCCGGGTTGGCACGCGCGCCCGAGGCGTTGAAGCCCTTGCGCTTGGTGATTGCCTTGGTCGCGCGGTCGGTCTCCTTGACCGCGGCCAGTTCGGTCACCGCGCTGCGATCGGCGTTGCGATCGCGCTTGGCGCGGGCCATCGCCAGGTCTTCTTCGCCATCACGCACCATGCGGAAGTCGATCTTGCGGCCATCGAGGTCGACACGGCTGACCTGCACCCGCACGCGCGAACCCACGGCATAACGCACGCCGGTGCGCTCTCCGCGCAGTTCCTGCTTGACCTCGTCGAAGCGGAAGTACTCGCCGCCCAGTTCGGTGATGTGCACCAGCCCTTCGACGTAGAGCCCGTCGAGCTGCACGAACAGGCCGAAGCTGGTGGCCGCGCTGACACGGCCGCTGTATTCCTCGCCCAGACGCTCGCGCATGTAGCGGCACTTGAGCCACGCCTCGACATCGCGCGAGGCCTCGTCGGCGCGCCGCTCGTTGGCGCTGCAATGCGCGCCGGCGAGTTCCCACAACTCGCCTTCGGCGCTGAGCGTCACGGCCTTGGCGGTCACGGCCTGCTTCACGGGCTTGCGGGTGACGCGCGCGGCCGGCATCGACTCGACCAGCCCCTTGCTCAGCAGGTAGCGCTTGGCGCCCAGGATGGCCTTGATCACGCGGTGCACGAGCAGATCGGGGTAGCGGCGGATCGGGCTCGTGAAGTGGGTGTAGGCGTCGTAGGCCAGTCCGAAGTGACCGGCGTTGCTGGCGGTGTAGATGGCTTGCTGCATCGATCGCAGCAGCATCGAGTGGATCTGCTCGACGTCAATGCGGTCCTTGGTGGCCGCAGCGATCTGCTGGTACTCGCGCGGATGCGGATCGTCGCTGATCGACAGGCCCAGACCGAGCGCCTTGAGGTAGTTCTGCAGCAACGTCTTCTTCTCGGGCGTCGGGCCCTCGTGCACCCGGAACAGCGATGCGTGCTTGGCCGTGGCGATGAAGTCAGCGGCGCACACGTTGGCCGCCAGCATCGCTTCTTCGATCAGCTTGTGCGCCTCGTTGCGCGTGCGCGGAATGATCTTTTCGATGCGGCCGTTGTCGTCGCACACGATCTGCGTTTCGGTGGTCTCGAAATCAATCGCGCCGCGCTTGCCGCGCTCCTTGATCAGCGCGCGGTACACCTCGTTGAGGTTGAGCAGGTCATCGACCAGATCCTTGCGGCGCAGCGCCTCAGGCCCGCGCGTGTTGCCCAGGATGGCTGCCACCTCGTTGTAGGTGAAGCGCGCGTGCGAGTTGATGACCGCCGGGAAGAACTGGTACGCATGGATCTCGCCGGTGGCGGTGATCAGCATGTCGCACACCATCGCCAAGCGCTCCTCGTTCGGGTTCAGCGAGCACAGCCCGTTGGACAGCTTCTCGGGCAGCATCGGGATCACGCGACGCGGGAAGTACACGGAGGTGGCGCGCTCGTAGGCGTCGTGATCGAGCGGCTCGCCGGGCTTGACGTAGTGGCTCACGTCGGCGATGGCCACCACCAGGCGCCAGCCCTTGGCGCGGCCGACCTTGGCGGGCTCGCAATACACGGCGTCATCGAAGTCGCGCGCGTCTTCGCCGTCGATGGTGACCAGCGCCACATCGGTCAGGTCGATGCGCTGCTTGCGGTCGATGGGACGGATCTTGTCGGGCAGGCCCGCGGCCTGGGCGAGCGTCTCGGCCGAAAAGCAGTGCGGCACTTCGTACTTGCGCACCGCGATCTCGATTTCCATGCCGGGATCGTCGATCTCGCCGAGCACCTCGGTGACGCGGCCCACGGGCTGCGAAAACATCGATGCCGGCTCGGTCAACTCGACCGCCACCACTTGCCCGGCAGCGGCGTTGGCCACGGCGTTTTTCGGGATCAGGATGTCTTGTCCGTAGCGCTTGTCTTCGGGGGCGACCAGCCACACACCGCTTTCGTGCAGCAGGCGGCCGATGATGGGCGCCTTCTTGCGCTCGATGATCTCGAGCACGCGCGCTTCGGGGCGGCCCTTGCGATCGAAGCGGGTGATGCGGGCCTTGACGCGATCGCGGTGCAGCACCGCGCGCATTTCCTGCTGGGACAGGTACAGATCGGGTTGACCATCGTCGCGAATGACGAAACCGTGTCCATCGCGATGGCCTTGAACGATGCCTTCGACCTCACTCATGAGATCGACACCGATGGCGCTGGGGGGCTGCTTATTAGGTTTTTCGATGATAGACTTTCAGGCTTCCTGAAGGCCCAGGTGGCGGAATTGGTAGACGCACTAGTTTCAGGTACTAGCGAGTAACTTCGTGGAGGTTCGAGTCCTCTCCTGGGCACCAAATATAACTAAGCCAGCTTTCGCTGGCTTTGTTGTTTTCAGACTCCGCGCGGCGGATTCAGATCGAGAATTTCTTCGCCAGGCCGTCCGGCCGCAAGGTGTCGTACTCTTCAAACGGCTGATGGATCCAGGGGCTGGTGGGCAGCAGTTCGACGTGGTAGTCGGGCACGTAGGACGACACGCCCTTGGTCCAGATGACCGCCGAACGCAGCTCGCTGATGGACGGCATGCCACGCAGCCGTTCGACCACGGCGCTCAGCGTCACGCCCGAGTCGGCCAGGTCGTCGACCAGCAGCACGCGCCCACCCAGTTCGCCTTGAGGCAAGGTGATGTAGGTCGCCATGTCGAGCCGGCCCTGCACCGAGCCTGATTGGTCGCGGTACGAACTGGTGGACATGATCCCCAGCGGCTTGTCGAACACGCGCGAGAGCACGTCGCCGGGGCGCATGCCGCCACGCGCGAGGCACAGGATCTGATCGAACTGCCAACCCGAAGCGTGAATCTTCAGTGCCAGACGCTCGGTGAGCATGTGGTACTCGTCCCACGACACGTACAGGTGCTTGCCGTCGTCGGTCAGCATGAAACGCGATCGTTGGGCCAGCGGGGTTGGCGTGGTGTCATCGGGATCAGTTCTGGTAGGGGTGACGCAACAAGATGGTGTGGTCGCGATCGGGGCCCGTGGAGACCATGTCGATCGGCGCACCGATGAAAGACTGCACGCGCTCGAGGTAGCGCCGCGCATTGACAGGCAGCGCGTCCCAGGCGGTCACACCGAAGGTGGTCTCGGTCCAGCCCGGGAACGACTCGTAGATCGGCACGCAGGCCTTGATGTCGTCGGCATCGAGCGGAAGGATGTCGACGCGCGAGCCGTGCAGTTCATAGCCCACGCAGACCTTGATCTCGGCCAGCCCGTCGAGCACGTCGAGCTTGGTGATGCACAGACCCGACACGCCGTTGATGATGATCGAGCGCTTGAGCGCTGCCGCATCGAGCCAGCCGCAGCGGCGTGGCCGACCGGTGACGGTGCCGCGCTCTTGGCCCACGGTGGACAAATGGTGGCCAACCGTGCCTGGCTCGTCCATCGGCAGCTCGGTCGGGAATGGTCCGCTGCCCACGCGGGTGGTGTAGGCCTTGGTGATGCCCAGGATGTAGTGCAGCAGATCGGGACCAACGCCCGCGCCTGCAGCCGCATTGCCGGCCACGCAGTTGCTTGAGGTGACGTACGGATAGGTGCCGTGATCGATGTCGAGCAGCGTGCCTTGCGCGCCTTCGAACAGCAAGTTGGCACCGGCCCGATTGGCCGTGTGCAGCGCGTAGCCCACGTCGGCCATCATCGGCTGGATCTGCTCGGCCGCCAGCATCGCCATGTCGAAGATCGGCTGGAACTCGAGCGGCGTCGAGTTGAGGTAGCCGGTCAACGCGAAATTGTGCAAGGCCAGCAACTCGCGCAGCTTCTCGGCGAATCGCTCGGGGTGCTTCAGGTCCTGCACGCGCAGGGCGCGACGCGCCACCTTGTCTTCGTAGGCCGGACCGATGCCCTTGCCGGTGGTGCCGATCTTGCCAGCGCCGCTGCTCTCGCGCAGCGCCTCGCGGGCCTTGTCGACCTCCACATGGAACGGCAGGATCAGCGGACACGACTCGCTGATGAACAGCCGCGAGCGCACATCGAGCCCGACGGCTTCGAGGCGCCCGATCTCGAGCAGCAGGTGCGACGGATCGACCACCACGCCGTTGCCGATGTAGCAGGCCACGCCGTCGCGCATGATCCCCGAAGGGATCAGTTGCAAGGCCGTCTTCACGCCCTTGATCACCAGCGTGTGCCCGGCGTTGTGGCCGCCTTGAAAACGCACCACGCCCTGGGCATGGTCGGTGAGCCAATCAACGACCTTGCCCTTGCCTTCGTCGCCCCACTGGGTTCCGACAACCACCACATTGCGTCCGGCCGTGCCGGATTGAGACTCACGCATCACTTGTTCATCCAGAAAAAGACCGGCGCTGTGCCAGTCACATCACAAAACCCTGACGACCCAATGCGAACCGTCAAACACCAGTTCACGGTCGCAGCCTTGACCTTCCAACTCATGCCCCGGCAACAGGCACACCACCGCCTCGCCACGCTGGCGCAACTGACGCACCGCGGCGCGCAAGGCGGGATCTTCCGACCAGGGCGCACGGATCATCGGCACCGCGTGATCCACGTCCAGCCGTTCGGCCAATTCCTTCAGATCGACCACGCTGAAGCCCACCGCCGGGCGGCTGCGGCCGAAGACAGCGCCCACCTCGTCGTAGCGACCGCCTCGAACCAGCGCGTCGCTGGAGCCGGGGGCATAGACCGCGAAGCGCGCTCCGCTGTAGTAGGCCGAGCCGCCCAGATCGCCCAGGTCGAAGCCCACACGCACTTCCGGATAGGCCTCGCGCACATGGCGCGACAGCAGCCGCAGGTCTCGCAGGGCAGCGGCGATCAGCGGTTGTTGGGGCAGCAGCTGTTCGGCCTGATCGAGCACGGCATCGTCACCATACAGACGCAGCAGCGACTGCAGCGCAACTTGCACTGACGACGACAGCCCGCTCGACAACTCGGCCAGCAGCGCGCCATCCTTGGCAGCCAGCGCATCGATCAGCGCCGAGGTCTGAGCGGCATCGACCGGCACGCCGGCCAGCACGCCACGCACGATGCGCGCGTCGCTCATGTCGAGCGTGGCCTCATGCAGGCCCACCGCCTTCGCGCAATCGAGCGCCAGGTCGATCACCTCGAGATCGGCTTCGAGCCCGCCGTGCCCGAAGATTTCGGCGCCGAACTGCAGCGGTTCGCGCGTGCCGTGCAGGCCCGAGGGCAAGGTGTTCAAAAGCGGGCCGCAATAGCAAAGGCGCGTCACCCCTTCGCGGTTGAGCAAATGAGCGTCGATGCGCGCGACCTGCGGCGTGCTGTCCGCACGAATGCCCACCGTGCGCCCACTGAGCTGGTCGACCAGCTTGAACGTGCGCAAATCGAGCTCGCGCCCGGTGCCGCTCAGCAGCGACTCGAGGTGCTCGAGCAACGGAGGAATCACCAACTCGAAGCCGTAGTGACCAGCCACATCGAGCAGACTGCGGCGCATGCGCTCGACATGTCTGGCGCGGGCGGGCAAAACGTCAGCGATGTGCTCAGGCAGCAGCCAAGCAGACACCATGGAAATCACCAGCCTGTTAAAAGGGAGATTGTAGAAAGCCGCAGCCGCGGCAACCGATCAGGGCAGCGAAAAGATCAGCAGCGCGCCACCGAGCAGCAGCGCGAGCAGCCCCAGAAACCGCAACTGGCCATCGGCCAATTTTGCGGCTTGCTCGAAGACGGACCGCCAGCGTTTTGGACTGATCAGAGGCAGCAGCCCTTCAAGCACCAGCATCAAGCCGGCTGCGGGCAGCAGCCAGCTCCAGAAATCGCCCGGATCGATCACTTGGTGGGCGTTGTGTTGCCACGCATGGCCTTGAAGAATTCACTCGAAGGATCGACCACCATCACATCGGTCTTGTTGCGAAAGCTGATACGGTAAGCCTCGAGGCTGCGATAGAACTGCGCGAACTGCGGATCACGCCCGAACGAGTCGGCGTACAGCGCAGACGCCTTGGCGTCGCCCTCGCCCTTGACCTTTTGCGCGTCGCGGTAGGCCTCGGCCACGATCACTTCCCGCTGGCGATCGGCATCGGCGCGGATCTTCTCGGCTTCGGCGGCACCCGTCGATCGCAACTCATTGGCCACGCGCTTGCGCTCGGACTCCATGCGTCGGTACACCGAGTCGGTGATGTTCGAAGAGAAATCAACCCGCTTGATGCGCACGTCGACGATCTCGATGCCGAACGACTTGGCCTCCTCGCCCAGCCGCACGCGCACGCCTTGCATCACACGGTCGCGGTCGGTCGCCAGCATCGCCTGCACGGTGCGCTTGGTCACCTCTTCGTTGAAGGCCGCCTGCACGATCGGGCTGAGGCGGCTTTCGACGTTGCGCATGTCGACGCCGTTGTTGCGGATGAACTGGCGCGCGTCGGTCACCCGCCACTTGACCAGCCAGTCGATCACCAGGCTCTTTTTCTCGGCGGTGAAGATGGGACGGGTTTCAGGGCTGTCCAGCGTTTGCGTGCGTCGGTCGATGAAGACCACGTTTTGCAACGGTGGAGGCAGCTTGAACTTGAGTCCAGGCTCGGTGACGACCTCCTTGATTTCGCCCAGTGCGTAGATCACGGCGAACTGCCGCTGATCGACGATGAAGAGCGTCGAGAACGCCACCATCAGCACGATCAGCGCGCCAACGACATAAAAGCCAATGCGGTTCATGAGATTTCGTTCCGTGTTGGTTCAGCGACCGTCGCGGTCGCGGCCGCGTTGGCCATCGCGCGAGCGCGAGTCAACGGCGGCAGGCTGAGCGGGCGCGGGCGCAGGTGCAGGCGTGCTTTCGGCCGCCGCGGGAGCGGGTGCACCGCCGGCTTGTTGCATCAATTTGTCGATCGGCAGGTACAGCAAGTTGGAATTTCCACGGCTGTCCACGAGCACCTTCGTGACGCTGGAATAGACCTGCTGCATCGCGTCGATGTAGAGCCGGTCGCGGGTCACGGCCGGAGCCTTCTTGTACTCGACCAGCACGCTGGCAAAGCGCTGCGAGTCGCCTTCGGCCTGGGCCACCACGCGTGACTTGTAGCCTTCGGCCTCCTCGCGCAGCCGCGCCGCCGTGCCCTGCGCCTTCGGGATCACGTCATTGGCGTAGGCCTGGCCCTCGTTCTTCAGGCGCTCGCGGTCGGCGCCGGCCTTGAAGGCATCGTCAAAGGATGCCTGAACCTGATCGGGCGCCTGCACGTTTTGCACGTTCACGTTGACCAGCAAGATGCCGGTGTTGAGCCGATCGACCTGCGTCTGGATCGACTTGACGAGTTCGTTGGCAATGGCATCGCGCTGCTCGTAGAGCACCGAATCCATCGTGCTCTTGCCGACGATCTCCCGCACGGCCGACTCGGCGGCCTGAACCACGGCGTCGTCAGGGTTGCGGTTTTCGAACAGATACGCGCGGGCGTCTTTCAGCCGGTACTGGACGGTGAAGCGGATGTCGACGATGTTCTCGTCCTGCGTGAGCATGGAAGAGTCGCGCAGCCCGGTGCTTTGCACCACTGAATTGCGACCCACCTCCACCGAACGCAGCTGCGTCACGGCCACCGTTTCGCTGGCCTGGAACGGATACGGCATGCGCCACTGGATGCCGGCGTCTGCCGTGTGGCTGAACTTGCCGAACGACGTGACCACCGCCTGCTGGCCTTCTTGGACGATGAAAAAACCGCTGCCCAGCCAAAGCAATGCGATCACCCCCAAGATGAGACCGGCGCCTATGCCGGCGCCCTTCAGGTCTGGCGGTGAACTGCCACCGTCACCGGAGCCTTGCGGGCGTGGCGCGCCTGGCTTGCCCGAGAACATGCCGCTGAGCTTCTTGTTGAAGTCGCGCCAGAGCTCGTCGAGATCCGGAGGGCCGTCGCCCTTGCTCCAGATGAGTCCAGACAGCGCCCTGGCGCTGCGCGAAAAGATCGACCCGCGGAGGGCTTGATCCGAGTCTTGTGTCATTCGGCTGGTCTTCATGCGGTGAGGGGATGAGCCCCGTTGAATTCTGGGAATGTCTCGGCCAGATCGTCATCGCAAAACGGCGACTGGTCCAGTGTCTGAGGTTCTGGGGTGGCGGCGGCGTCAGGGGAGGTCAGCGCGCTGGCATCCGCTATCAATTGGCGCAGCGCATCGATGCCCTGCCCATCGGCCGCGCTGGTGAAGACGCGCGGCATGCTGCGCCCATCGGCGAGCATGATCGCATCCACGCTGGCGCGCGGCATCTGATCTGCCTCAAGCCGATCCATCTTGTTGAACACCAGCAACTGTGGGATGTCGCCGGCACCGATGCTCTCGAGCACGCGCTGAACCTCGGCCATCTGCTCGTCGCGGTTGGGGCTGGAGGCATCGACCACGTGCAGCAGCAGATCGGCTTGCGCAGCCTCTTGCAGCGTGGCCTCGAAGGCCTCGACCAGTTTGTGCGGCAGATCGCGGATGAAGCCCACGGTGTCGGACAGCGCGGCGCTGCGACCGGTTTGAGCGATGTGCATCTGCCGTGTGGTGGTGTCGAGCGTGGCAAACAACTGGTCGGCCGCGTAGGCGCGCGCCTTGACCAGCACATTGAATAACGTCGATTTGCCCGCGTTGGTGTAGCCGACCAGCGAGACACGAAACGTCTGACTGCGCTCGCGCGAGCGGCGCTGCGTGTTGCGCTGGCGCTTGACCTTGACCAGCCGCTCCTTCACGGACTTGATGCGCTCGCCGATCATGCGGCGGTCAAGTTCGATCTGGGCCTCACCCGGGCCGCCGCGGTTACCGATGCCGCCACGCTGACGCTCCAGGTGGCTCCAGCGGCGCACCAGCCGGGTCGACAGGTACTGCAACCGCGCCAGTTCCACCTGCAACTTGCCTTCGTGGCTTTGCGCGCGGTCGGCAAAGATCTCGAGGATCAGCATGGTGCGATCGGCTACGGCCACGCCCAGATGGCGCTCGAGGTTGCGCTGTTGCGCCGCACCCAGAGCCTGATCGAACAGCACCACTTCGGCGCGATGCATGCCCACCAGCAGCTTGATCTCGTCGGCCTTCCCGCTACCGACGAACAGGGCTGGGTCCGGGCTCTTGCGACGCGCGATGACACGCGCGACCGGCAGATCGCCCGCTGATTCGGCGAGCAGCGCGAGTTCGTCGAGCGACTCGTCAAACGCAGCGGCGCGGCCGATTTCGACGCCGACCAAAATGGCACGTGCCGGGCCCGATGCGTCCAGGGAAACCGTGTCAGAACTCAAGACCACGCCCAGACATCACGGACCACGACGAGCGTTTCGTTCAACTCAACTCCGGCGTCTCGGCCGCGCTGAAATTGACCGCACGGCCGGGTACCACGGTGGAGATGGCGTGCTTGTAGACCATCTGGGTCACGGTGTTGCGCAACAGGACGACGTACTGGTCAAACGACTCGATGTGCCCTTGCAACTTGATGCCGTTGACCAGGTAAATCGACACTGGAACGTGCTCCTTGCGAAGCAGGTTCAAGAACGGATCCTGCAGGAGTTGGCCTTTGTTGTTCACGATATCCTCCGTGTTCGAAACTACTGGACGAGGAACATAACACAGCGTTTGGAGCCGCCACGGGCAGCGCCAAAATGTCCTCAGTCCTTGCCATCAAATGGGTTTTTCCCGGATCGCATCTCGATGCGCAGGGGCGTTCCGGTGAGTTTGAAGTGGTCGCGAATGCGCCCTTCCAGAAACCGCTTGTAGGTCTCGCTCACGTGATCCAGGGAGTTTCCGTGAATCACGACGATGGGCGGATTCATCCCGCCTTGGTGCGCGTAGCGCATCTTGGGCCGGAACATCCCGGCGCGCTTGGGCGCCTGATGCTCGATCGCGTCGAGCAGCAATCGCGTGAGAACCGGTGTGGGCATCTTGCGCATGGCCGATGCGTGCGCGTCGGCAATGGCCTTCCACACCGGCGCCAGGCCCTGGCGCTTGATGGCCGAGATGTTCATCACCGGCGCGAACTTCAAGAAGGCCAGCCGCTGCTCGATCGAGCGCTGCAGCAGTTGCTTCTGGTAATCGTCGACGGCATCCCACTTGTTGACGGCGATCACCACCGCGCGACCGCTCTCCAGGATGTAGCCGGCGATGTGCGCATCCTGCTCGCTGACGCCCTGGGTGGCATCGAGCAGCAGCAGCACGACGTTCGCATCGGCGATGGCCTGCAGCGTCTTGACCACCGAGAACTTCTCGATCGCCTCGAACACCTTGCCCTTGCGGCGCAGGCCGGCAGTGTCGATCAACTCGAATTTCTGGCCGTTGCGCTCGAACGGCACGGTGATGGCATCGCGCGTGGTGCCGGGCATGTCGAAGGCGACCAGCCGCTCTTCGCCCAGCCAGGTGTTGATGAGCGTGGATTTGCCCACGTTCGGCCGACCCGCCACGGCCAGACGGATCGGAGCGTCCTCTTCGGGCTCGGGCTCTTCTTCGGGGAAGTCGAAACCAGCCAGCACCGCATCGGTGAGGCTGCGTATGCCTTGCCCGTGCGCCGACGAAATCGGGTGGGGCTCGCCCATGCCCAGCTCGTAGAACTCGCCCAGCAAAGGCGACTCGACCATGCCCTCGGCCTTGTTGGCCGCCAGCAGGACCGTCTTGCCCACGGTGCGCAAATACTTGGCAATGTCGTGGTCCTGCGCCGACAGACCGGCGCGGATATCGACCACGAAGATCACCGCATCGGCCTCGGCCACGGCCTGGCGCGTTTGCTTGGCCATTTCCTTGACGATGCCACTGTCGCAGGTGGGCTCAAAGCCGCCCGTATCGATGACGATGAACTCGCGATCCCCGATGCGCCCGTCCCCGTAGTGGCGGTCACGGGT
The DNA here is from genome assembly GCA_947451035.1 of Burkholderiales bacterium. GTDB lineage: Bacteria > Pseudomonadota > Gammaproteobacteria > Burkholderiales > Burkholderiaceae_C > PBB1. The sequence goes on along the minus strand of CANFXR010000023.1, from coordinate 18,981 downwards.
CAGCCCGGAAAAGTCCGCGACGATGGCGTCGCGGCTCTTCGTCATCCGGTTGAACAGGGTCGATTTGCCGACATTCGGTCGGCCAACGATGGCGATGACTGGTTTCATTTGAGCGAGCTGGCCGGCAGCCCCGCGAGGAGCATCAAGGACGCAATGCGAACAGGCCGCCGTTCCGAGTGACAGCCAGCAAGGTCATCCCCGAAGTCACCGGTGCGGCAGCAAGCGGGCTGCCGTCGGTGGACACACGCAGTTGTGTTGCCCCACGGTCGACAGACAGGAAGATCAGGTTCCCCTCGAGGTCACCAAACACCACCACCGGGCCCAGGCTCACGGGCGCTGACAGCTCGCGGTGCAAGAAGGCATCCGATGTCCAGGCGACATCGCCCGAATTCATCTTCCAGGCCGTGACACGGTCTGACGCATCGGCAGCGACCACGTACTGGGCATCGGCCGCAACACCCTTGCGACCACCCAGGTTGCGGCTCCAGACTGGCGTTCCAGACTGTGCGTTCACGCAACCGACCGCCGCCTGAAAAGAGCGCGCGCAGATGACGTCGCCCACACGGGCGGAGGGTCCGACCAGATCAGCCAACCGCTCGACCTCGTTGGTGCCGCGAGGGGTGGCCATCGTCAGGTCCCAGCGCACGGCACCGTTGGAAGGATCCAGGCCCGCCAGCTTGGGTCCCTGTCCGACGAGCAAGGTGTCCTTGAACGGCACGAGCACACCCGTCTGCGACAGACTCAGCGCGTCTCCCGGGCGCTTGACGGTCCACAGGCTGGCTCCATCCTGAGCATCGAAAGCGCTGACGCTGCGGTCGATACCGACCACAAACACCCGACCGCCAGCCACCAGCGGCGCGGTCACCACCTTGAAGCCCACGGACATCTTCCACAGCACCTTGCCGTCTTCGAGCACCACCAGGTTGCCTTCGCGGGTAACAACCGCAGCCACACGCCCGTCGCTGCCCACGCCGGCCGACAAGACGGCTCCGGCGCTGCCCTTCCACACGACACGGCCGCTTTCGGCCTCGACAGCCATCACCGTGCCATCGGAGTCGGCCACCGTGAAGCGACCTGCATTGACAGCCACCGTCAGCGGAAATTCGACGCTGGAAAGACGCGAGCTCCAGACGACGCGGCCCGTGATCTGTGGCTTGATGTCCACCAGCGGTGTCGGTTTGGGCTTGTCCGGGCCCATCGAGCACGCACCCAGCAGGGCGACAAGCCCGACCAGCAAGTAGCCAGTGACGCGGTTCATTTCGACGCTCCTGCGCTGGCGACGTGGGCGGCTTCGGTGCTGGCCGCAGCCTCGGGCGGCGCGCCCATCGCTGTCAGCTTGGCTTCGATCAGCCGCCGGTATTCGATCTTCGGATTCATGGCCTGCCATGCCTTCTTGTAGGCGGCTTTCGCCTCATCGGTCTTGCCCTGGGCCAACAGCACGTCGCCGCGCCGGTCTTCCACCAGCGCTTCGAAACCTTCCGCAGTGGCCGAATCGAGTTGCTTCAGCGCGTCGTCATACTGCTTCGCGTCGAGGAGCAGCCCGGCCAGACGCAGCTTGGCGATGGTCTGGTACTCGGTTTCCGGGGCATTCGCACCGACCCACGTGAGTGCGGCCTTGGCCGCATCGGCCTGGCCGGCTTCGGCCTGAACACGGGCGCTCAACAGCCCGCCTTGCTGGGCAAACGAGGTGCGACCGTAGCGATCTTTCAAGTCGTTGAAGATGCGGCCCGCCTTGTCGGCATCACTGGCCTGGGCAGCACGCTCGAGTTCGTCGAACATGGCGCCGGCCTTCGCAGCCTGATCGCGCTGCCACCAGTTCCAGCCATTCCATGCCGAAAAGCACACCAGCACGGCGGTCAGTACGCTGACGATCACGTTGCCGTAGCGCTTCCAGAAGTGCTTGACGGCGTCGAGCTGTTCTTGTTCTTCGAGATCGAGATGCGTGGCCATGTCTGAGGTCGGGTCCGGGTAACGGGGAATTATGCGTTGCGCAGTCGCATCGCCCAGTCGCTTGCCTCGGCGAGCGAATAGGCCTGCTGGGGCTCGTCGGCATTGCGCAGGGGCTTGACCGACACCTCGCCGCGCGCCACTTCATCGTCGCCGAAGATCAGCGCGTAGTCGGCTCCGCTGGCGTCGGCGCGCTTGAACTGAGCTTTCATGCTGCCCAGCCCGTCACGCCCCGCGGCGTGCATCAACACCGACACGCCCGATGCGCGCAGCGTGTCGATGGTTCGCAGCGCAACCGGCACCGACGCGGCCGACGTGACCACGGCGTAGGCATCCGGTCTGACCACGGGGGCGGCCACACCGGCTTCTTGCAGCAGCAGCAGCAAGCGCTCGATGCCTAGGCCCCAGCCTACGGCCGGTGCCGGCTTGCCGCCGAGCTGCTCGATCAGGGTGTCGTAGCGGCCGCCGCCACACACCGTGCCTTGCGAACCCAGCCGCTCGGTGACCCACTCGAACACCGTGAGGTTGTAGTAATCCATGCCGCGCACCAGCCGCGGGTTGACGCGGTAGGCCTGACCCACGGCGTCCAGCGAGGCGCGCACCGCATCGAAATGCGCCAGCGATTCGGCGCCCAGGAACGACATCAGCTGCGGAGCGCTTTCGACCACTGCCTGCATCGCCGGATTCTTGGTGTCGAGGATGCGCAGCGGATTGCTGTGCAAGCGCCGCTTGGCATCGTCGTCCAGCAATTCGGCATGGGCCTCGAAGTGCGCGATCAAGGCGTCTCGATGCGCGCGCCGCTCGTCGGGCTGACCCAGGCTGTTGAGCTCAAGGCGTATATCGCGGCCATCGACCAGCCCCAGTTCGCGCCACAGCATGCGGCACATCAGGATCAGCTCGGCATCGACGTCGGGGCCGGCGTAGCCCAGCGCCTCGGCGCCCACCTGGTGAAACTGCCGGTAGCGACCCTTTTGCGGCCGCTCGTGGCGAAACATCGGGCCGATGTAGTACAGGCGCTTGCCGCCATCACGCAGCAGCGAATGCTCGGTGACCGCACGCACCACGCCCGCGGTGTTCTCGGGGCGCAGCGTGAGCCGGTCGCCGTTCATCGCATCCTCGAACGAATACATCTCTTTTTCGACGATGTCAGTGACTTCGCCCAACCCGCGCACGAAAAGCGCCGTGGGCTCGACGATGGGCGTGCGCACGCCCACGTAGCCGTGGCGCGTCATCAGCGAGCGCACGCAGCCTTCGAGCCAGTCCCAGGTCGCCGACTCGGGCGGCAGGATGTCGTTCATGCCTTTGACGGCCTTGATGGTTTCGCTCATTGCTTTCTCATGGGTTCACCAAGGCACGACGACCCGACGGGCGTTGCCCCGGAGGGAATCGCGACACCGCGTGAAGGACCGTGCACGGCCTTCGCCAACGGCGCGGCCTCAGGCGGATGCTTCGGTCGATGCCCCGTATCGTTTTTCGATGTAGCGCTCGACCAGCGCGTGGAATTCAGCGGCGATGTGCTCGCCACGCAACGTCAGGGCCTTTTCGCCGTCGATGAACACCGGAGCGGCCGGCGCTTCACCGGTGCCGGGCAGGCTGATGCCGATGTCGGCGTGCTTGCTTTCGCCCGGCCCGTTGACGATGCAGCCCATCACCGCGACCTTCATGCTCTCGACGCCCGGATAGCGCGCACGCCACACCGGCATTTGTGCGCGCAAGTGGTCGTCGATCTGCTTGGCGAGTTCCTGGAACGTGGTGCTGGTGGTGCGGCCACAGCCCGGGCAGGCCGTGACGCTGGGATTGAACGAGCGCAAGCCCAGCGACTGCAGCACCTCGAGCGCCACCACCACCTCTTGCGTGCGCGCCTCGCCGGGCTGCGGCGTGAGCGACACGCGGATGGTGTCGCCGATGCCGTCTTGCAGCAGCAAGGCGAGCGCGGCGGCCGAAGCCACCGTGCCCTTGGTGCCCATGCCGGCCTCGGTGAGGCCCAGGTGCAGCGCGTAATCACAACGCTTGGCCAACGCCCGGTAGACGCTGACCAGATCCTGCACGCCCGACATCTTGCAAGACAGGATGATCTGATCGCCGCGCAAACCCAGCGCTTCGGCACGCCGCGCCGAGGTGATCGCCGAGGTGATCAGCGCGCGGTACATGATTTGCTGAGGCTCGTGCGGCTCGGGCAGCCGGGCGTTGTCGTCCATCATCTGCGCGAGCAGATCGGAGTCGAGGCTGCCCCAGTTGACGCCGATGCGAACCGCCTTGTCGTGGCGCGCGGCGATCTCGATCATCTGCGCAAACTGCCGGTCGCCCTTGTCGCCCTTGCCCACGTTGCCGGGGTTGATGCGGTACTTCGACAGCGCCTCGGCGCACGCCGGGTGCTCGCTGAGCAGGCGGTGGCCGTTGTAGTGAAAGTCGCCCACCAGCGGCACATCAATGCCCATGCGGTCGAGTTGATCGCGGATGTGCGGCACCGCGGCTGCAGCCTCCGGCGTGTTGACCGTGATGCGCACCAGCTCGGATCCCGCCACGGCGAGTTCCTTGACCTGGATCGCGGTGCCGATCACATCGACGGTGTCGGTGTTCGTCATCGACTGCACGCGCACCGGTGCGGCTCCCCCGATCGTGACCACGCGCGAACCCCAGCGGACCTCGGCCTGGCGGGTGCGCTTGGCGGCGGGCCGCGCCGGCTCGATGAAATCGTCAAGACCTGCCACAGGGTCCGGTGATCGTTGCTCGATGGCGTGCGGTTTCATTTGCTGGACCTCTACTTGAGTTCGAGACGTGCCACGTTATCGCGCGTCGACGCAGCCAGATCGACCGCGACGCCGCGATAGGACAGCTGAGTCGCCGCCGCGTTGCCGACCTTGATGCGCAGCGGCAAGGCGCCATCGAGCGCCACCATTTCACCGGGCTGAAGCATGCGCGAAAACACGATCTGGGATCGGCCGTCGATCACCTCGACCCACGACTGCTCGCTGGCCTTCAACTGCAAAGGTCCGGTGGCGGCCGCCGATGCGACAGACTCGGCTGTGAACGATACGTCGGGCGCGGAGTGCACCGTCTCGACCACCGAGCCGGCTGTGCCCGCCTCGGGCACCTCAGCCCCGTGCGCCGAAGCCTCGGCTGAAGCCACCACGGAAGCCGGTCCCGCGGCTGATGCGGCCGCGTCAGCCGGCTGCGTGCCGGAACCCTGAATGAATCCGCGCACGTTGCCGATCCAGTCGGGCGGCATCAGATACAAGGATAGAGCCGCCACCGCGATCAGCACCGCCACCCACACCGCTGGAGACCCCAGCGCCGATGCGTTCGCGGGCTCATGGCGCCCTGGTCGGTCACGAAACGGAAGCTTGATGCCCTCATCCACCGCCTCAAGCCGATGGCCAGAGGCTGGAGGCAGCGCGGCCAGAACCGGTGCAGGATCGATCTTCAGGCTGCGACACATCGTTTGAGCCAGCGCCCGCGCGAAGGTCGCGTCGGGGAGTTCGGCGAGCCGGTCGGCTTCGAGCAACTCCAGCTTGCGCTGAGGCACCCTGATCGATGCGGCGAGCGCGCCGATGTGCAGGCCTTGGGCTTGCCGGGCCTCGCGCAGCATGGCCCCCGCGCTTTTCGGCGTGGAGTGGTCAGCGGTGTCCTGGTCACTCATCAAATCGGCCCTCTGCGAGCGAATTGGCTTCGGTGGACTGCGGGAAACGATTGCGCAGCTGGTCGCTGAGATCGGCCACCGCATTGCGGTTGCCCATCTTGTTTTCAATCCGCACCGCCAGCCACAGCGTCTGGGCGCTGATCAGGTCGGCGGACGAATTGACGCGCCTGATGTAGAAGCGTGCCCGCTCGAGTTCTCCCTTGCGGTAGAGAACCTCGCTCAGGTTGACGGCGATGGCGGGGTTGGACACGTCAAGCCCGTAGGCCCGAACCAGCGTGCGCTCGGCATCGTCGAGCTTGCCACTGCGCGCCTGGCAAACGCCCTGCGTGAGCAGGGTGCGCGGGGTGTCTTGATACCGGGGCGATTTCAGGGTCTGCGCGAACAGGTTCTCGGCTTCAGCGAAGCGCGACTGCTGGCACAGGTACCAGCCGAAGTTCTGCATCGTGTCGGTATCGCGGGGATCGAGCTGCAAGGCGCGGCGGAAGCTTTCCTCGGCAAGGCGGCTGTCGCCGAGGCTGCCGTAAATCAAGCCGCGCAGGTTGTAGGCCGCTGCCACGGTCGGATCGGCAGCGATCGAACGCTTGACCTCATCGAGCGCCGTTGTCATTTGCCCGCGCCCGAAATACGCCGAGGCCAGTTCGAGGCGAACCCGGCCCCGTCTGGCGGTCTCGGACTCATCGGACGCGGTGCCGCGATCTTTCGAGGCATCCGACGACGACGGCAGACCCGGGACACCCTCGGTGGTGTGGTGCACGCACCCCGTCAACACGGCCGACACCAGCGCGACGGCAAACCATGTGCTGGCGGTGGCGCACGCGCGGGTCGCGAAGCGTTGTCTTGTCGTCATGCCTGACCTTCGTGGACTGCCGCCAGGTTGAGGCGCGACGTTGGCGAACCCTCGGCCGTGATCGGTATGTGAACCCGCCCGGCCAGCCGCTGCTGCACCCGGGTGCGGTCCTGCACTTCTCCGGCGAGCTGGCCGCATGCAGCGTCGATGTCGTCGCCGCGGGTCTTGCGGATCGTGGTCACGATACCCGCATCCTGCAGCACGTGTGCGAACTGTGTCACCCGCTCGCGCGGACTGCACAGCAACCCCGATGCCGGAAAGGGATTGAAAGGAATCAGGTTGAACTTGCACTTCAGCGGCTCGCTGCCGGCGCCCTGGACCAGATCCACCAGCTGCGCCGCATGCTCGGGGGAGTCGTTGACGCCATCGAGCATGCAGTACTCGAAGGTGATGAAGTCTCGGGGCGCTGACTCGAGGTAACGCGAGCAGGCCGCCAGCAATTCAGCCAGCGGGTATTTGCGATTGAGCGGCACCAGATCGTCGCGCAGCGCGTCATGCGGCGCGTGCAGCGACACGGCCAGTGCCACCGGGCAATCGGCGCGCAGGCGATCCATCATGGGCACCACGCCCGAGGTCGATACGGTGACACGCCGCCGCGACAGGCCGTAGCCATGGTCATCGAGCATGACGCGCAATGCGGGCAGCAACGCCGCGTAGTTCTGCAGCGGCTCGCCCATGCCCATCATCACCACGTTGGTGATCGCCCGGGTGCCTTCAGGCAGTTGCAGCCGCACGCGCAAATGGTGCTCGGCGAACCACAACTGGCCGACGATTTCGGCGGTGGTCAGGTTGCGGCTGAAGCCCTGATGGCCTGTCGAGCAGAACCGGCAGCCGACCGCACAACCGGCCTGCGACGACACACACAGCGTGCCGCGGTCAACTTCGGGGATGAAGACCGTTTCGACGGCATCGCCGCCACCCACGTCGAACAGCCACTTGATCGTGCCGTCGGACGATGCCTGCTCACTGAGTACCGCGGGCACACGAACCTCGGCCACGCCGGCCAGCCGCTGCCGAAGCGACTTGGCGAGATCGGACATCTGAGAGAAATCGGACGCGCCACGCTGATGAATCCAGCGAAACAACTGCGTCGCGCGAAACCGCTTCTCGCCGAGTTGCTCGCAGTACGCCGTCAGGCCGGCCAGATCAAAGTCGAGCAGGTTGACGGCGGTCATGGCAGGCCCGATTGGCCGGTGAGTTGCCGACTCAGCGGGAGTAGACGTTCGCGCCGGCGAAGAAGAAAGCGATTTCCTGGGCGGCGGTGTCCGCTGCGTCGGAACCGTGCACGGCGTTGGCATCGATGCTGTCGGCAAAGTCAGCGCGGATGGTGCCCTTGTCAGCCTTCTTCGGATCCGTGGCACCCATCAGGTCGCGGTTCTTGGCGATGGCGTTGTCGCCTTCGAGCGCCTGGATCATGACCGGGCCCGACACCATGAAGTCGACCAGATCCTTGAAGAAAGGGCGCGCCTTGTGCACCGCGTAGAAGGCCTCAGCCTCACCGCGTGACAGGTGAGCCATGCGAGCTGCGATCACCTTCAGGCCGGCCGCTTCGAAGCGGGCATAGATCTGGCCAATGACGTTCTTGGCGACTGCGTCGGGCTTGATGATGGAGAGCGTGCGTTCGATAGCCATGGGGTTAATTCCTGTTGGGAGATGTCTGAGAAAAGCCTTGAATTCTACTGTGGGGGGCCGCCGGATCAGCGTCCGCGTCGACCACCGCCACCGCCACCGCCGCCGCCACTGTTGCCCCCGCCGCCGCCGCCAAAGCCACCCCCGCGGCTGCCTCCGCGACCACCACCACCACCGCCGCCTCCGCCGCCACCCTGGCCGCCTTGGCCTTGTCCACCGCCGCCTCGCTGACCCTTGCGGTGAAACGCCTCACCGCCGATGTAGCCGACCGATGTCTGCATCGGATCGGGTTGGCGGGGACCGTCGCCCTTCTTGGGCCCGGGTGGCGGTGCGCTGCCGCCAGCACCAAAACCGCCGCCGCCGCTGCGGAAACCGCGCCCGCCCGCCGGGCTGCGTGGGTTTTGGACAAAGCGCTTGTCGAAGGTCTGTTCGAGTGGATTCGGAATCCGCGAGGGATCGAAATCGTCGTCCAGGTCATCGTTGCGCGGTGGACGTTCTTCGGAAAACTGTTCGGCACGCGCCGGCGCGTCGGGCATCGCAGGACGCGGGCCGCGCGGCTCCTGACGCGGACGATCCCTGTCGGGCGCACCGGGGCGCGGCGCACGGTCGTTGCGGCGCTCGGCCTGCGGCGGTTTGTCGCGGCCGCGCTGCGGGCGCGGCGCATTTTCTTGCGCGTGGTCGCGCGGCGATCCACGCTGGTCACGCGGAGCACCTTCGGCCTCGCCGCCGGCCAGACGCCGGATGGCACGCACATCGGAGTCTTCCAGATCAACCCACACACCGCGCTTGAGGCCACGCGGCAACACCACGCAGCCGTAGCGGATGCGAATCAGCCGACTCACGGTGAGGTCCACCGCTTCGAACAGCTTGCGAACCTCGCGGTTGCGGCCTTCGGTGATGACCACCCGATACCAGTGATTCAAGCCCTCGCCGCCGCCGTTCTCGATGGAGCGGAAACTGGCCGGCTGACCTTCGATGGTGACGCCTTCGAGCAGCATCGCCTTCGATTCGGCATCCAGCGTGCCGAGCACGCGCACGGCGTACTCGCGCTCCACGCCGAAGCGCGGATGCATCAGGCGGTTGGCGAGCTCACCTGAGTTGGTGAACAGCAGCAGCCCCTCGGTGTTGATGTCGAGCCGGCCGACCGACTGCCACTTGCCGTGAGGCAATCGCGGCAGGCGGCGAAACACCGTCGGGCGGTGTTCCGGATCGTCGTGGGTCACCACTTCACCGGTGGGCTTGTGATACGCAATGATGCGCGGCGGCGGCGGGATGATGCGCACGCGAACCGGCTTGCCATTCACCTTGATCTGGTCACCAAACGAGATGCGCTGCCCGGTGTGAGCGGGCTGGCCATTGACCTCGACCTGGCCATCGGCGATGGCTTGCTCCATGTCGCGGCGTGAGCCGATGCCCGACTGGGCCAGCACCTTGTGCAGCTTGGGCGCCTCAGGCTCGGGGAGCAGCACGCGCTTGGGTGGGCCTGAACTTTCCGGCGCAGCCGGTGGCTCGATGTCGAACTCGCCGGACAACACCTGCGCAAACACCTCGGCAGCCACGGCGGGCTCGGGACGGGGCGCGGTCAACGCAGCGTACTCATCGTCGTCCGAGGCCTCGTCGTCAGACTCCGAACGGGCCCGGGTCTCGGTCGAGACCGGCTCGCCAGCGAATTCGCCAGCCACCTGCCCAACCGGCTCCCCGGTTTCACCCGACTCGACAGGGATGGCTTCCAGCGCGGGCTTCGGCGTGCGTTTGCGTCGGGCCGGCTTGGGCGCGGCTTCGATCTGATCGTCTTGGGCCGATGCGGGAATCTCTTCGCCGTCGGTGTGGCCAGGGTTTTCGGGGGTGTCGTTCATTCGGGGCATTCCATGGGTGAAGCCGCCCCGGCAACATCTGAGGGCAGCGAATCGGGTTCGGTCGGGCGCACAGGCTCATCAGCCGGCGTGTCGTCGATCAGCAAGGCCTGCTGGGGCAGGAGGTCTTCAAAGGCGGCCAGGCGTACGGCCTGGCCGTCGATCAGTGGAAGCGCGTCCAGACTCGCCAGACCGAGGTCATCGAGAAAGTGACGCGTGGTCGCCAGCAACGCCGGGCGCCCGGGCGCCTCGCGGTAGCCGATCGATTCGACCCAGCCGCGGTCCTCGAGTTGCTTGATGATCTGGCTGGCCACGGCAACGCCACGGATGTCTTCGATGTCGCCGCGGGTCACGGGTTGTCGGTAGGCAATGATCGCGAGCGTCTCCATCACGGCACGTGAATATTTCGGCGGCTTTTCCGGGTTGAGCCGGTCCAGAAATTCGCGCATCTCCGGGCGGCTCTGAAAGCGCCAGCCGGTGGCCACGGCGACGAGTTCGACGCCGCGGTCGTGCCAGTCGAGCACCAGCTCATCGAGCAGCAACTGCAACTCGTCAACGCCGATCTCGTCGGCGAACAAGGCACGCATCTCGCGAACCGCCAAGGGTTCTCGAGCGCAGATGAGCGCGGTTTCGAGGACGCGCTTCGCATCCTGGGTCTTCATGGCTATGGTCGTTCTCGGTCGGATCTCGCCGACGGATGTTCAGGGTCTGTCGTGTCAGCCGCTTCAGTTGCGCTGGCCCTGATGACGGGCTGTCCAGCGGCACTGGGGGGCTTGGGGCCTTGCTGCACCTCGCGAGCACTCTCGCGTCAGTGATCTTTGCAATGGCTGCTGAGTCGGTATCCGCCCGATACGGGGCAGATGTCATTGGAACGAAATCAGTGGGGGGAGTGTAGCGGACGAACAGAGCCCTCAAGCCACAGGACGGACCTGCTGCCAGGCGTCTGCCAGATCGGCCGCCAGCGGCGCGTCGAACACCAGCGGCTGCGAGCCGATCGGGTGCTTGAATCCCAATTGCGTCGCGTGCAGTGCCTGCCGTGTCAGGCCGAGGCTTTCGGCGCCACCGTAGGTCGCATCGGCGAGCAGCGGATGACCGATCGACGCCAGATGCACGCGAATCTGATGGGTGCGGCCGGTGCCCAGTTTGCAGCGCACCGCGCTGATCCATCGGCCGGCATCGTCTTGCCAAACGGCCAGCCGCTCCACATCGGTCAGCGCTGCCCTGCCCGACGACACCACCGCCATGCGGATGCGCGAGCGAGGATCACGCCCGACGGGAGCTTCGATGCGCTGCATGGCACGTTCGACCCGCCCGTGGCACAGCGCCAGATAGACGCGGTGCACGTCGCGCGCCGCAATCTGCCGCGTCAGCGCCGTGACGGCAGCCAGCGTCTTGCCCACCACCATCAGCCCCGAGGTGTCCTTGTCCAGCCGGTGCACGATGCCAGCGCGCGGCAAGGTGGCGGCCACGGCGTGATGTGCCAGCAATCCATTGAGCAGCGTGCCCGACCAGTTGCCAGGCGCGGGGTGAACCACCAGTCCGGCCGGCTTGTTCACCACCAGCAAGTGCTCGTCCTCGAACACGACGGCCAGCGACATCGCCTGGGGCTTGAACGCCTGGCTCTCCTGCGTCGGGGTCAGTTCGATCAGCACCGTCTGGCCCGCTTGCACCTTGCGCGAAGCCGAGGACTGCAACACGCCGTCGACCCACACATGCCCGAGCGCCAGCAGGCCTTGCAGGTGGTTGCGCGAAAACTCGCTGGCCATCGACACCAACACCTTGTCGAGCCGTGCTCCGTGCTGGGCTGCAGGCACATTCGATTGGCGGCGTTCGACCTCGTCGCCCGACACCTCATCGAGCGCATCGTCGGACGGCGTCGCCAGACCCGTCGACGGGGACCCGACCGTATACTCGCTGGTCATTTTTGTATGGAGTTCCGGTGCATCGCCGGCATTGTCGACCCATGAACTTCCATCACCGTGTTTCCCGAAAAAACAGCTGGTCAGCCCTCTTCTGCGCGGCCGGCATCGTGCTGTTCGCCACGCTGGCAGGGTGCAGTTCGCACCCCAAGGATGCGACCGCAGGCTGGACACCCGAGAAGCTTTTCGCCGAGGCGAAAAGCGAGGCGGAAGATGGCAACTACGACAAGGCCGCCAAGCTGTACGAACAGGTCGAAGGCCGCGGCGCAGGCACCTTGCTGTCGCAGCAGGCCCTGCTCGAACGCGCGTACGTGCTTTACCGCACCGGCGAGAAAGCCCAGGCGCTGGCCACGATCGAGCGCTTCGTGAAGCTGTATGCCACGAGCCCCGCGATCGACTACGGTCTGTACCTCAAGGGCCTGATCAACTTCAACGACGACCTCGGTTTCCTCGGCAACCTGTCCAAGCAGGACATGTCCGAGCGCGATCAGCAGGCATCGCGTGATGCCTATCTGGCGTTCAAGCAACTCGTCGAGCAGCATCCGGATTCGCGCTACACGCCCGATGCGCGGCAGCGCATGGACTACATCGCGAATGCGCTGGCGTCCTACGAAGTGCACGTGGCGCGCTACTACTATCGCCGCGGCGCCTATGTCGCAGCGGCCAACCGGGCCCAGCAAACGGTCCAGGACTTCCAGAATTCGCCGTCCACCGAAGAGGCCCTGTCGATCCTGGTTCGCAGCTACGACAGGATGGGTCTGGAGCAGCTGCGCGATGACGCCGAACGCGTCATGCGCACCAACTACCCCAAGAGCGCGCTGCTCAGCGGTGAGGGTGTGAGGTCCGCGACGAAATCCTGGTGGCGGATGTGGTGATGAGCGGGCCGGCCGCGATCGCCTGAAGGCGGGCTTCAGTGCGCCTGCGCCAGCATGCGCAGCCAATCGAAGGCCGCCGTCTCGCCGTCGACACGCGTCATGGGCGGCAACGCACCACGCAGCCGGCGCCCGTAGCTCATCGTCGCCATGCGCGAATCGCACACCACGAGCAGGCCGCGATCGGTTTCGCTGCGTATCAATCGGCCGGCACCTTGCTTCAATGACACTGCGGCCTCGGCCAGGAAGTAGTCGCTGAAGGCGTTTCGGCCATCGGCTTCGATGCGTTTGACGCGTGCCTCGACGAGCGGATCGTTGGGCGGAGGGAACGGCAGCTTGTCGATCAGCACGCACTGAAGCGCATCGCCGGGCACGTCGATGCCTTCCCAGAAGGTCTGCGAGCCCACCAGCACCGAGCGGGGCTGCGAGACGAACAACTGCAGCAACTGCCGCTTGGGCAACTGACCTTGCACCAGCACGGCGATGTCATCGCCCGCGGCTTCAAAGGTGGCTCGCAATTGCTCGCCGATGGCCTGCAGCGCACGCAAGGTGGTGGTGAGCACGAAGGTTCGACCGCCAAGCGCGCGGGCGCAGCCTGCCGCCAGTTGCGCCACGGCGTCGGTGTGCCCCGGCTCGCTGGGCTTGGGAAACGAGGTTGGCACGTACAGGCGGGCATGCTGCGCGTAATCGAATGGGCTGCCCACCCGCAGGGTACGCACCCCGCTCAAACCGGAGGGCTCGGTGAACCACGACAGCCGGTCGTCTTCGCCGAGCGTGGCCGACGTGAAGATCCACGCCTTCGGGGCCACCGCCATCTGCGCGGTCAGCGCCTCGCGAATGTCGAGTGGCGACTCGACCAGCCGGCACTGGTTCGTGGTCACCTCGATCCAGCGGACATGCCCGGGCTGCGCCGGCCCGCTGAACCGCACGGTCATCTCGTGCAGATGCGCCATGCGCTCGGTGAGTTTCTGGAAATCCGCAGCCAGTTCGCCCACGGTGTCGAGCGCAGCGTGAGCGGCCTCACAGGCGGACCCCACGTCGGCGAGCGCGGCTTCGAATGCCGGATCGACAGCCCGCTCGTCCCAGCGCAACTTGAGCGATCCACGGTTGGATCGCGAGGCCGCCTCGCCTGCACACGCCATGCGCAGTTCACGCGCAGCGCGGTCACAGGTGGCGGCAAGGTCTTGCCATGGTGCGAGGCCGCGCGCGTGCTGCAGACCCGCGCCCAGCAGGTCGCGCGCGGCATCGATGAGTTGACCGCTGGTCAGCGTGATGCCCAGAAACGCGACCCCGGCCTCGGCCAGCTGATGCGCCTCGTCGAACACCGCCACCTCGACGCTGGGCAGCAACTCGGCCACACCCGATTCGCGCAGACTCATGTCGGCAAAGAACAGGTGGTGGTTGACCACCACCACGTCGGCGGCCATCGCATCGCGCCGTGCCTTCATGAGATGGCAGTCGCGATAGTCAGGGCATTCGCTGCCGAGGCAGTTTTCGCGCGTCGAAGTGACCAGCGGGATGACGCTGCTGCGCTCGTCGAGGCCGTCGATTTCGGCCAGATCCCCCGAACCGGTGGACTGCGCCCAGGTCTCGATGCGACTCAACACGCGTGCCGCCCAACGATCGCCCGGATCGGTGACGTGACGGGCGAGACCCATTCGGTGGATACAAAGATAGCTGGCCCGCCCCTTGAGCAGCGCCACGCTGGTCGACAGGTGCAGCGCGCTGCGCAGGCGCGGCAGGTCTCGCAGGAACAGCTGGTCCTGCAAACTCTTGGTGGCGGTGCTGATCAGTGCGCGCGCGCCCGACAGCAGCGTGGGCACCAGATAGGCGAAGGTCTTGCCCACACCGGTGCCGGCCTCGGCCACCAGAGCACGACGCTCGTCAATCGCAGCGGCCACCTCCAGCGCCATGCGGATCTGCACCTCGCGCTCGGTGTAATGGGGGTCGGCCTGCGAGAGACTGCCTGCGCCTGTAAACGCGCTTTTCACGGCATCTTGCAACGGCGTCGATTCGGTGTTTTCTGGAGGCAATGTGGACCGCGGAATCAGCGCTCGGGGGAGGTGGTCAAGTCTATAGTCTCGACCCATGACAACCCCCCCTCCAGCTCAAGGTCACAGGCTGTGTGCAGCCACTGGCATTCACCGCGGTGATCGCGCCTATCAGCAAGATCAGATCGCGCTCATGGCCCACAAGGATGTGGCGGGCTGCGTGCTGGGGATCCTGGCCGACGGCATGGGGGGCAAGAGCGGCGGGCGCAAGGCCTCGGATCAGGTGATCCTCACCGCGAGGCAACTTTTCGAGCGGTTTTCGCCCAGTCGAGGCGATCCGATCGAAGCGCTCAAGCAGCTGGTGCTCGAAGCCCACCTGATGATCAAGCTGACGGCCATCACCTCTGAGGAAGAGCCCCACAGCACGCTGGCCGCGTTCTTGATCAGCCCGTCGCTCGACTGCCACGTCGCGCACGCCGGCGACTCACGCGTGTATCACTTCCGCGGTGCCCAGCTGGTCAGCCGCACCATCGACCACTCCTACGTGCAGCGCCTGGTCGATGAAGGCCAGTTGAACGAGGACGAAGCGCAAAGCCATCCCCAGTCGAACCTGTTGACGGGCTGCCTGGGCACGGTTCAGGACCCGCCGCTGAGCGTGTCGTCGATCGGCAGGCTGGAGCCGGGCGACACCGTGATGTGCTGCAGTGACGGCCTGTGGCACTACTTCAACAGCCCCGAGATCGGTCAGATCCTCGACTCGCTGCCGCCCAAGGAGTCCAGCAAGATGCTGATCGACAAGGCGCGTCAGCGTGCCAAGGGCGGCGGCGACAACCTGTCGCTGGTGCTGGTGCGCATTGAAAAACTCGGCGCCTGAAGCCGCCCCGTCATCGGGCGAGCAGGCTCAGGGCGCTGGCACTGGCAGTGGTTTGGCCGGCGGCTTTTTCGCATCACGCTCGGCGTTCTTCTGCAACACGCTTTGCCGTCTGGCCTCGGCCTGACGCACACGCAGCGTCTGGTAACCCTCGCCCGAGGGCTGCGTTTTCGCAACCTTGCGGGTGAGCGGCCTGTCGGGCTCCACGCTCGCGGGTGTGGCCACCGGCGCGGCCGACTCTGCCGGCATCGCAGGCTCGCTGGACGAGGCTGACGGCATCACCGAGCGGATCTTGGGACGCACCGTCGCGTGAGGGAACACATCTGCCGCGCCGAACGACGACGCGCCTGAAGCCGCAGCCTGCGCGGCAGTGCCCGCGTCATTTTGAGCCTCGGATTTGACACGGATGCGCTCGGTGCGGTCGGCCGCTCGCTGCTTGCGCTGCTTGTCGTCGAGCAAGAGCAGCTCCTTGCGCAATGGATCGACCACCGCACGGTGTTCCTTGCGGACCTCGAGCAGACAGTCGTTCACCGCAAAGCGCTGCCGGCACTCGGCCTGCTTGTTGGCCAGCACGGCGTCAGCCTCGGCCCTCGCCTGACCGATGCGCGCTCGATCGGCGGCGTCCGAGGCCCACGCGACGTTCGGCGCCAGCACCGCCCAGAAGCCCAACGCCGCGGCCAGCAACGCCCACCGAAGTTCGTGTTCGAACAGCTTCATGTGATCGACGTCTCCACATCACGACGCGACAGCGCCAAAAACTCGGCCGACCTCATTTCATGCAATCGAGACACGGTGCGCGGAAATTCGTGGGCCAGGGGGCCTTCAGTGTAAAGAGCCTCGGCCTCGACCTCGGCCGACATGATCAGCTTGACGCGTCGGTCGTACATCACGTCGACCAGCCAGGTGAAACGCCGTGCCTCCGAGGCCAGCCGCGGCGACATCTGAGGCACGCCCGACAACAGCACCGTGTGGAACCGCGCCGCCAGCTCGAGGTAGTCGTTTTGCGAGCGCGGGCCACCACACAGTTCACGAAAGTCGAACCACACCACCCCCCCGGCGCGTCGGCGCACCTTGAGCACGCGGTGCTCGATGTTCAACACGAGGCCCTCGTCCTTCGTCTCGGCCAGGCGATCAAAGGCCGCGTCCATGGCGGCATCGGCTCGCTCGCCGAGCGGCGTTTGGTACATCTCGACTTCCTCGAGCGTGCGCTGCCGGTAGTCGATGCCGTGATCGACGTTGATGACCTGCAGGTGGTCTTTCAGCAACTCGATGGCCGGCAGGATGCGCTCGCGGTGCAGGCCATTCGGGTACAGGTCATCGGGGTGGAAGTTGGACGTGGTCACCACGCTCACCCGGTGCGCGAACAGCGACTCGAACAGCCGGTACAGGATCATCGCGTCGGTGATGTCGGCCACATGAAATTCGTCGAAGCAGATCAGGCGAAACCGCCGCGACATGCGCTCGCCGAGCACCTTCAGTGGATCCACCGTGCCGTGCATGTCGGCGAGCTCGCGGTGCACTTCGCGCATGAACTCGTGGAAGTGCAGCCGGGTCTTGCGCTCGAGCGGCACCGAATGGAAAAAGCAGTCCATCAGGAAGCTCTTGCCGCGCCCCACCCCGCCGTGCATGTACACGCCGCGCGGAACCTCGGGGCGTACCAGCAGCCGGGTGATGGCATTGCGGCGGCGCGACTTGTAGGCGATCCAGTCGTTTTCGCAGCGCTCCAGCGCGTCGATGGCCGCCAGTTGCGCGGCATCGGCCACATAGCCGCGCTCGGCCAGAGTGCGCAGGTACAACTCGCGAACAGGCATGGGCGTCAGGAGGAAAGGAAAACGGGCGACATCAGCCGCCCGGTTTTGCAAGGTGCGGGCGACCGGCTGGCGGCCACCGCTACGCTCAGAAATTCAAGGTGCGCTTGTCGACCGCCAGCGCGGCTTCCTTGGTCGACTCGCTCAACGACGGGTGCGCATGGCAGATGCGTGCGATGTCTTCAGCGCTCGCCCTGAACTCCATCGCCACCACCGCCTCGGCGATCAGCTCCGACGCGAAAGGCCCGACGATGTGCACGCCGAGGATCTCGTCGGTGGTCGCGTCAGCCAGCATCTTGACCATGCCGGTGGTGTCACCCATGGCGCGCGCGCGGCCATTGGCCATGAACGGGAACGTGCCCGCCTTGTACTCGCGGCCTTCGGCCTGCAGCTGCTGCTCGGTCTGACCGACCCAGGCGATCTCTGGCGAGGTGTAGATCACCCATGGCACGGTGTTGAAGTTGACGTGCGGGTGCTGGCCGGCAATGCGCTCGGCCACGGCGACGCCTTCTTCTTCGGCCTTGTGCGCGAGCATCGGGCCACGCACCACATCGCCCACCGCCCACACATTGGGCAGGTTGGTGTGGCAGTGATCGTCCACCGTGATCGCACCGCGCTCGTCGAGCTTCAGGCCCACCGCCTCGGCGTTCAGGCCAATGGTGTTGGGCACACGGCCGATCGACACGATGAGCTTGTCGACTTCAAGCTTGACCGCCTCACCCTTGGCATTGGCGTAGGTCACGGTCACGGTCGACTTGGCCGAGGTGACCTTGTCGATCTTCACGCCGAGCTCGATCTTCAGGCCCTGCTTGACGAACGCCTTGTGCGCTTCCTTGGCGATTTGCTGGTCGACCGCACCGAGGAAGGTCGGCAGACCTTCGAGCACCGTGACCTCGGAGCCCAGACGGCGCCACACCGAACCCATCTCGAGTCCGATGACGCCCGAGCCGATGACACCCAGACGCTTGGGCACCGCGCCGATGCGCAGCGCGCCGTCGTTCGACAAGATCTTTTGTTCGTCAAACGGAGCACCGGGCAGCGAACGGGCGTTCGAGCCGGTGGCCAGGATGACGTGCTTGCCGACGATGGACTCGTTGGCCGTGCCGGTCACCGCGATCTCGTAGCCGCCATCGGCCGCCTTCACGAACGAGCCGCGGCCATGGAAGAACGTGACCTTGTTCTTCTTGAAGAGGTACAGGATGCCGTCGTTGTTCTGCTTGACCACGGTGTCCTTGCGGCCAAGCATCTTGGCCACGTCGATGCTCAGGTTGTCCAGGCCGATGCCGTGATCGGCAAAGGCGTGACCCGCGTGCTCGAAGTGCTCGCTCGACTGCAGCAGCGCCTTCGACGGGATGCAACCGACGTTGGTGCAGGTGCCGCCCGGTGCCGGGCCGCCCTTGTCGTTTTTCCACTCGTCGATGCACGCCGTGCTGAACCCCAGCTGCGCCGCGCGGATGGCGGCCACATAGCCGCCGGGCCCGCCACCGATCACCACCACATCAAATTGCTGGCTCATGAACAGTTTCCTCAGATGTCGAACAACAGGCGCGATGGGTCTTCCAGCGCTTCTTTCATGGTGACCAGGCCCAGCACGGCTTCACGGC
>CANFXR010000022.1 GCA_947451035.1 Burkholderiales bacterium | reverse complement strand
TCGCTCTGGCCCACGCCCACGGTCTCGACGATCACCACGTCGTAGCCGGCGGCCTCGCACACCAGCATCGCCTCGCGGGTCTTTTCGGCCACACCGCCCAGCGTGCCCGACGCGGGGCTGGGCCGGATGTAAGCCTGCGCGTTCACCGACAAGCGCTCCATGCGCGTCTTGTCGCCAAGGATCGAGCCGCCGTGCACGCTCGATGACGGATCGATGGCGAGCACCGCCACGCGCTGGCCGCGCTCGATCAGCGCCAGACCCAGCGACTCGATGAAGGTCGACTTGCCCACGCCGGGCACGCCCGAGATGCCCAGGCGCATGGCCTGGCCGGTGCGCGGCAGCAGCGCATTGAGCAGCGCATCGGCGCGCACTCGGTGGTCGGCGCGCGTGGACTCGAGCAGCGTGATCGCCTTGGCGATCGCGCGCCGCTCACCCGCACACACTCCCTGGTGCAGGACTTGGTCGTCCGGGTTCAGGCTCAAGGGCACGGCGCCGTGTCAGGCCTTGGCGGCCGCCCGGCGGGCCAGACTCAAACGGATCTGCTCGAGCACGTCCTTGGCGCTGGCCGGGATCGGCGTGCCGGGGCCGTAGATGCCCTTGACGCCGGCTTCGTAGAGGAACTCGTAGTCGGCGCGCGGAATCACGCCGCCGACGAACACGATGATGTCGTCGGCGCCCTGGGCGCGCAGCGCCTCGATGATCTCGGGCACCAGCGTCTTGTGGCCGGCGGCCAGCGTGCTCACGCCCACGGCGTGCACGTCGTTCTCGATCGCCTGACGGGCGCATTCTTCGGCGGTCTGGAACAGCGGGCCCATGTCGACGTCGAAGCCCAGATCGGCATAGGCGGTGGCCACCACCTTGGCGCCGCGGTCGTGGCCATCCTGGCCGAGCTTGGCGATCATCACGCGCGGACGGCGGCCTTCGGCCTCGGCAAACGCGGCGATCTCGTCTTGCAGCTGCGCCCAGCCTTCGGCGCTGTCGTAGGCGGCGGCGTACACGCCGCTGACCTTTTGCGTGTCGGCGCGGTGGCGGCCCCAGGCCTGCTCGAGCGCATCGCTGACCTCGCCGACCGTGGCGCGCAAGCGCATCGCGCGGATCGCCAGCTCCAGCAGGTTGCCGCGGCTGGCCGCCTTGGACGCATCGCCATGCGCGACCTGCTCGGCTTCGACGTTGCAGGCTTCGGCACAGGTGCTGAGTGCAGCGAGCGCGGCGCTCACCGCAGCGCTGTCTCGGCTGGCGCGGATGTCTTTGAGGCGCGCGACCTGGTTCTCGCGCACCGCCACGTTGTCGATGCTCAGCGTGTCGATCGCGTCTTCGGTTTCGAGCTTGTATTTGTTGACGCCGACGATCACGTCGCGGCGCGAGTCGATGCGCGCTTGCTTTTCGGTGGCGCTGGCTTCGATCTTGAGCTTGGCCCAACCGCTGTCGACCGCCTTGACCATGCCGCCCATCGAATCGACCTCTTCGATGATCTTCCAGGCGGCGTCGGCCATGTCTTGCGTCAGCTTTTCCATCATGTAGCTGCCGGCCCACGGGTCGACGACGCTGGTGATGTGGGTTTCTTCCTGAATGATGAGCTGGGTGTTGCGCGCGATGCGCGCGCTGAACTCGGTGGGCAGCGCAATGGCCTCATCCAGACCGTTGGTGTGCAGGCTTTGCGTGCCGCCGAACACCGCAGCCATCGCCTCGATGGTGGTGCGCACGACGTTGTTGTACGGGTCCTGCTCGGCCAGGCTCCAGCCCGAGGTCTGGCTGTGCGTGCGCAGCATCAGGCTCTTGGGGTTCTTGGCGTTGAAGCCGCTCATGATGCGCCACCACAGCAGCCGTGCGGCGCGCATCTTGGCGATCTCGAGATAGAAGTTCATCCCGACCGCCCAGAAAAAGCTCAGGCGTCCGGCGAAGTCGTCCACGTCGAGGCCCTTGGCCAGCGCGGTCTTCACGTATTCCTTGCCGTCGGCCAGCGTGAACGCCAGCTCGAGCGCCTGGTTGGCGCCGGCTTCTTGCATGTGATAGCCGGAAATGCTGATCGAGTTGAACTTCGGCATCTGTTGCGCCGTGTACTCGATGATGTCGCCGACGATGCGCATGCTCGGCTCGGGCGGGTAGATGTAGGTGTTGCGGACCATGAACTCCTTGAGGATGTCGTTCTGGATGGTCCCGGTGAGTTGGGTCTGCGGCACGCCCTGCTCTTCAGCGGCCACCACGAAGGCGGCCAGCACCGGCAGCACCGCGCCGTTCATCGTCATGCTCACGCTGACCTTGTCGAGCGGGATGCCGTTGAAGAGGATCTTCATGTCCTCGACGCTGTCGATCGCCACGCCGGCCTTGCCCACGTCGCCGGTCACACGCGGGTGGTCGCTGTCGTAGCCGCGGTGGGTGGCCAGATCGAACGCCACGCTCACGCCCTGACCGCCGGCGGCCAGCGCCTTCTTGTAGAACGCGTTGGATGCCTCGGCGGTGGAAAAGCCGGCGTACTGGCGGATCGTCCACGGCCGCACCGCATACATGGTGGCTTGCGGGCCGCGCAGGTACGGCGCGAAGCCCGGCAGCGTGTCGGTGTGCGGCAGGTCTTTCAGGTCGGCGGCGGTGTACAGCGGCTTGACGACCAGGCCTTCGGGCGTGACCCAGTTGAGCTTGTCAACATCAGCGCCGGGTGCCGACCTGGCGGCGGCCTTTTGCCACTGGTCCAGCGCGTCGGAGTTGAGGTGCTTGGGTGCGTCTGACATGGGTTCTCCGGTCGATACTCTCTGCGGCGTCCAGCCGTCCTCAACCGCGGGCCCAGGGCCCCGGGCTGATGACGCCAAACGCACTCGTCATGCATAATTCAGTTTGAATTGTAGTCACTCCGGCTCGCTCATTTGCTGCCCCACTGATGCACCCGATCAAAGTCGCCCCGAAAGGATCTCCCAAAGCCGCCGCCGGCAAGACGGGCGCTGCGGCACGGGCGTCGGGGGACGGCGCCGGGGCGAGCGACCGGCTGCAACTGCCTTCCACCGCACTTTACGAACAGGTCGCCGAGCGGCTGCGCGCACGCATCATGGCGCACACGATGGCGCCGGGCAGCTGGATCGACGAGCAGACGCTGGCCGCCGAATACGGCATCAGCCGCACCCCCTTGCGCGAGGCGATCAAGGTTCTGGCCGCCGAAGGGCTGGTGACGATGAAGCTGCGCCGCGGCGCGTATGTCACCGAAGTGTCCGAGCGCGATCTGGCCGAGGTGTTTCACCTGCTGTCGCTGCTGGAGTGCGACGCCGTGGGCGTGGTGGCCAAGCAGGCCACCGACGCGCAGCTGGCCGATCTGGTCGCGCTGCACGAACGGCTGGAAACCTCGGTGGGCGACGCCGACGCCTTCTTTGCCGCCAATGAACGGTTTCACACCGAGTTGCTCGACATCGCCGGCAACCGCTGGCGCAACCAGATGGTGGCCGACTTGCGTCAGGTCATGAAGCTCAGCCGCCACCACTCGCTGCTCAAGGAGGGCCGGCTCGAGGCCTCGCTGCAAGAGCATCGCGACTTGCTGGCGGCAATCCGCTCGCGCAACGCGAAGCGGGCCGAAGAACTGATGCACCAGCACATGGTCCAGGGCCAGGAAGCGGCCGCCCTGCGCTGATGCGGCGCCGCCGCGTTCAGCGGCGCGAGATGTCAGCCTGCGGGCTCAGCCGCCTAGCCACAACGCCACCCGGTAGGTGACGAACGACGCGCCGTAGGCCAGCGCGAACAGGTAGCCCGCCATGGCCAGCGGCATCGTCCAGCCGCCGGTCTCGCGCTTGACAGTGGCCAGCGTCGACAGGCACTGCGGCGCAAACACGTACCAGGCCAGCAGCGACAAGGCGGTGGCCAGACTCCAGCTGTGCGCGATCAGCGGCGTGAGCGCTTCGGCGGTGTCGCTGCCGGTGGCCGACAGCGCGTACACGGTGCCCAGCGCGCTCACCGCGACCTCGCGTGCGGCCATGCCGGGCACCAGCGCCACGCTGATCTGCCAGTTGAAGCCGATCGGCTCGAACACCACCGCCAGCGCATGACCGATCTGACCGGCCACGCTGTATTCGATCGGCGCACCGGTGGCACCGGCTGGCGGCGCCGGGAAACTGGCGAAGAACCACAGCGCGATCGTCAGGCCCAGGATGATGCCGCCCACGCGCTTCATGAAGATCTCCACGCGCTGCCACAGCCCGATGGCGATGTTGCGCGGCGTGGGCCAGTGGTAGGTGGGCAGTTCCATCATCAGCGAGCGCACCTCGCCGCGCGAGGTGAAGCGCTTGAGCACCCAGGCCACGCCCAGCGCGCCCACGATGCCCGCGGCATACAGGCCGAACATCACCAGCCCCTGCAACTCGAACCCCAGTCCGCCCACCACGCGCTGCGGAATGAATGCGCCGATCAGCAGCGCATACACCGGCAGCCGGGCCGAGCAGGTCATCAGCGGCGCGATCATGATGGTGACCAGCCGGTCGCGCGGGTTGGCGATGGTGCGCGTGGCCATGATCCCGGGGATCGCGCAGGCAAAGCTCGACAGCAGCGGGATAAACGATCGGCCGCTCAGGCCCACGCCGCCCATCAGTCGATCCAGCAAGAAGGCCGCACGCGGCAGGTAGCCCGACTCCTCGAGCACGAGGATGAAGAAGAACAGGATCAGGATCTGCGGCAGGAACACCAGCACGCCGCCCGCCCCGGCGATCACGCCGTCGACCAGCAAGCTGCGCAGCCAGGACTCGGGCAGCAGCGCAGTGACCTCGTTGCCGACGAACCCGGTGACGGCCTTGATGGCATCCATCGGCGCTTGAGCCCAGGCAAACACCGCCTGGAACACCAGGAACAGCACCGCCGTCAGCAGCAGCGGTCCGGCCACCGGGTGCAGCACCACCGCATCGATGCGGTCGCTGGCCGTGTGCGGCACCAGCACATCAAGCCCCTGGCGCTGCAAGATGCCGTGCACCGCCTCATGGTCGGCCTGCATCGCGGACTCGGGCGGCGCGCCGCCGCCTGACGGGATGGGAGCGGCAGCGCCGCGGTGCCACGCCTGCGGGTCGTCGAGCAGGTGGCGCAGCGCATCGGCGCCATCGCCGCGGGTGGCCACCGTGGCCACCACCGGCAGACCCAACTCGGCCGACAACGCCTGCGGATCGATCGCGACACCCCGGCGCTTGGCCAGATCGATCATGTTGAGTGCCACCACGCACGGCAGACCCAGCCGCTTGACGGCCAGCACGATGCGCAGGCTGCGGCGCAGGTTGGTCGCATCGACCACGCACACCACCAGATCGGGCCGCTTTTCGCCGACCGCGCGGCCGTAGAGCACGTCGCACGTCACGCGCTCGTCAGGCGAACGCGGATGCAAGCTGTAGGCACCGGGCAAGTCGAGCACGCGCAGCGCCTTGCCCGCGGGCGTGAGCAGTTTGCCTTCCTTGCGCTCGACCGTGACGCCGGCGTAGTTGGCCACCTTCTGGCGGCTGCCGGTCAGCAGGTTGAACAGTGCACTCTTGCCGCAGTTGGGGTTTCCCACCAGCGCCACCAGCGGCCCGCCGCGGTGGACATGGATGATCGATTCAGTCATTCAGTCAGGCAGCAGCACCCACGTGAATGCAGGCGGCTTCGGCGCGCCGCAGCGCAAAGGTCGACAGCCCCACGCGCACCACCAGCGGGTCGCCGCCGAAAGCGCCACGCGCCATCAGCATCACCCGCTCACCGGGCATGAAGCCGATTTCCTCGAGCCAGCGCACCCACTCGGATGAAGCCGCCGGCGCCTCAAGGTGTGCCACCACGTGAGCGCAGCCCAGCGGGATTTGATCAAGCGGTGTGGAGACTTTGGGTTTCATGGGCGGCTCCCCGGGTTGGCGGCAAGCTCGACAGGAGCATTAACGCAAACGATAGTTATTCGCATTGTAGGAGCCGATCAAAGGCGCCGCTCTCGGGAATAACCCCCAAAGGATAAAGGGTCACTGCGACAATGCGCCGATGCCATCCGCACAGCCCCTCGTCACCCTCATCGCCGCCGTGGCCGGCAACGGCGCCATTGGCCGTGACAACGCCCTGCTGGTGCACCTGCCGGGCGACCTGCCACGCTTCAAGCAACTCACGCTGGGCCGCCCGGTCGTGATGGGGCGCAAGACCTGGGACTCGATCGGCCGGCCGCTGCCGGGACGGCGCAACATCGTCATCACCCGCAGCGCCGACTGGGCCGCCACCGGCGCCGAGCGCGCCGGCAGCCTCGAAGCAGCGCTCGCGCTGGCCGCCGACGCCGAGCGGGTGTGCGTGATCGGTGGCGCAGAGATCTACGCGCTGGCGCTGCCGCGTGCCGATGAACTGCAACTCACCGAGATCGATGCCGATTTCGATGGTGATGCGTTCTTCCCCGTCTGGCCCCGCGAGGCCTTCGACTGCGTGGCGAACGAGCCCCACGAAACGCCGCAGGGCCTGCGCTACCGCTACGTCACCTACCGTCGCCGGTCCGGCGGCTGACTTTCCCGCTCGGGTCCCCGCAACCCCCATGGCCCAAGCCACGATGCGTCACCTGGTCGGGCGCACTCGCACGCAGCACGCCAACCGGCAGCTCGGCGTGCTGCTGGCCTTCGTGGCCGGAGCGGTCAATGCGGGCGGTTTTCTGGCGATCCGCCGCTACACCTCGCACATGACCGGCGTGCTGTCGGGCATTGCCGATGACCTCGCGCTCGGTCAAGTTGGGCTGGCCTTGGCCGGAGCGCTGCTGCTGTGCGTGTTCACCAGCGGCGCGATGACCACGGCCTTGCTGATCAACTGGGCGCGCCACCGCCGGCTGAACAGCGAATACGCGCTGAGCTTGCTGCTCGAAGCGGCGCTGCTGCTCGTGTTCGGCCTGCTGGGCACCTATCTGGCCCGGCACACCACGCTGCTGGTGCCCGCGACAGTCGCGCTGCTGTGTTTCATCATGGGACTGCAAAACGCCGTGGTCACCAAGATCTCGCATGCCGAGATCCGCACCACCCACATGACCGGCGTGATCACCGATCTGGGGATCGAACTGGGCAAGCTGATCTACTGGAACCGCACGTCGGATCCGGCCGGCGACACCTACGTTCGCGCCAACCGCGACAAGCTCAAGGTGCTCGGCTCGATCCTCGGCGGCTTCACGGCAGGCGGGCTGGTCGGCGCACTCGCGTTCCAGCACCTGAGCTATGCGGCAACGATCCCGATCGCGCTGCTGCTGGCCGGTCTGGCGCTGGTGCCGGTGCTCGACGACCTGCGCTCGGCCGTTCGGCCCCGGCGACACTGAACGAATCTCAGCTGTTTTCGTGATTGCTTATGCACTGAGCGACCAAGCTTAGGCGCAAGCTGTCGTTGCCCCCGCGAGAGCCGATCTCGAGAATCAGCGGATCGGGGTTCCCCGAAATCACCAGGCGCCTTCGTGGCGACGACTCATGAATTTCCAGCAATTGCGTGCGGTGCGCGAAACGACCCGATCCGGGTTCAACCTCACCGAGGTCGCCGGCGTGCTGCACACCTCGCAGCCGGGCATCAGCCGGCAGATCCGCGAGCTCGAGGACGAACTCGGCGTCGACATCTTCGTGCGCGCGGGCAAGCGACTGACCGGCCTCACGCCGCCGGGCGAAGCGGTGCTGCCGATCGTCGAGCGGCTGCTGCTCGAGTCCGACAACTTGAAGCGCGTGGGCGAGGACTTCACCGCACAGGATGAGGGACGGCTGTCGATCGCCGCCACCCACTCGCAGGCGCGCTATGCGCTGCCGATGGTGGTGCGCGACTTCCGGCGCGTGTACCCGAAGGTCACGCTGATGCTGCACCAGGGCTCGCCCAAGCAGGTGGCCGAGATGCTGCTGTCGGGCGAGGCCGACATCGGCGTGGCCACCGAAGCGCTGGCGCAGTACGACTCGCTGGTCGCGCTGCCGTGCTACCGCTGGACGCACAGCATCGTGGTGCCGCCCGACCATGAGTTGCTGCAAGTCGAGGGCCCCATCACGCTCGAGCAACTGTCGCAGTACCCGATCGTGACCTACGAGATCGGCTACACCGGCCGCGCGCACATCGACGATGCCTTCGCCAGGGCCGGGTTGCACCCCGACATCGTGCTCAGCGCCATGGACGCCGACGTGATCAAGACCTATGTCGAACTCGGCATGGGCGTGGGCATCGTCGCGTCGATCGCCTTCGACACCGAGCGTGACCGCACCTTGCGTGCACTCGACGCGCGGCACCTGTTCGAGGTCAACCTGACCCGGCTGGCGATCCGCCGCGGCACCTGGCTGCGCGGCTATGTCTACGCCTTCATCGAGGCTTTCGCGCCCACGCTGACCCGCCCGGTCGTCGAACGCGCGCTGGCGGGCCTGGCCGAGGTCGACTGAGCACCGAGGCCGGCGCCAACGACGCGCCGACCCGTCCCCTCAAATCAAGGCGGCGGGGTCCGAAGGTTCCTGCGCAAAGCGGGTGATGCGACGCGGCAGCAGGTGCACCGTCGCCCCCGGCTCGAGCGCCATCGACTCGCGCAAGCGTTTGAATTCGGAGCGTGGCAGTTCCACATCGATGTCGCTGGCGTCATCGACGCGCTTGAACTCGAGCCGCGTGTTGGGGCCCACGGTGAGCGTCTGCGTCAACGTGACCGCCACCGCACCGTCTTGCGCGCTGGCGACGATCTGCAGCTCGTGCGGGCGCACGTAGCTCACCTCGCTGGCGCTGGTCACTGCGCCTTGCGCGTGGTCCAGACGCCCGTGGAACAGGTTCACGTCGCCCAGGAACTTCAGCACGAACGGCGTGGCCGGGTGGTCGTAGACCTCGTCGGGTGAACCCACCTGCTCGATGCGGCCCTCGTGCATCACGACGATGCGGTCGGCCACTTCCATCGCCTCTTCCTGGTCGTGGGTGACGAACACGCTGGTGATGTGCACCTCGTCGTGCAGCCGGCGCAGCCAGCGGCGCAGCTCCTTGCGCACCTTGGCATCGAGCGCGCCGAACGGCTCGTCGAGCAGCAGCACCTTGGGCTCGACCGCCAGCGCGCGCGCCAGGGCGATGCGCTGGCGCTGGCC
Source organism: Burkholderiales bacterium (assembly GCA_947451035.1). GTDB lineage: Bacteria > Pseudomonadota > Gammaproteobacteria > Burkholderiales > Burkholderiaceae_C > PBB1. Next base: position 24,085 of record CANFXR010000022.1, on the reverse strand, counting down.
ACCCGACAACTGATGCGGGTAACGGTCGGACAGCCAGTCGAGCTGCACCAGCTTGAGCAAGTCGGTGACCTTGGAGCGGATCTGCGACTCGCTCGGCCGCGTGGCCGCGGGCCGCACCCGCAGCCCGAACGCCACGTTCTCGAAGATCGTCATGTGCGCGAACAGCGCGTAGTGCTGGAACACGAAGCCGACCTGACGGTCGCGCACGTCGGTGCCGGTGGTGTCCTTGCCGTGGAAGTGCACCGTGCCTGAATCGGGCACTTCCAGCCCCGCGATGATGCGCAGCAGCGAGGTCTTGCCCGACCCCGAAGGCCCGAGCAGCGCGACCAGCTCGCCCGACGGAATGTCGAGGTTCAGGTTGTCGCACACCACGGTCTGGCCGAAGCGCTTGTTGAGGTGGCGGATTTCGATGCTCATGGCGTGACCTTCCTCATTCGCTTTGACTGGCGGCGCGCTTTTGCGCCTTCACCCGCTGCTCGACGATGTACTTGAGCAGCAGCGTCACCAGCGCCAGCAGCGCCAGCAGCGAAGCCACCGCGAACGACGCGGCGAACTGGTATTCGTTGTAGAGAATTTCGATGTGCAGCGGCAGCGTGTTGGTCTGGCCGCGGATGTGACCCGACACCACGCTGACCGCACCGAACTCGCCCATCGCCCGGGCGTTGCACAGGATCACGCCGTACAGCAGCGCCCACTTGATGTTGGGCATCGTCACGCGCCAGAAGATCTGCCAGCCGTTCGCGCCCAGCATGCATGCGGCTTCTTCCTGCTCGACGCCTTGCGCTTGCATCAGCGGGATCAGCTCGCGCGCCACGAACGGGAACGTGACGAACACCGTGGCCAGCACGATGCCCGGCACCGCGAAGATCACCTTCAGGTCGTGATCGCGCAGCCACTCGCCGAACCAGCCCTGCAACCCGAAGATGAGCACGTAGATCAACCCGGCAATCACCGGGCTGACCGAGAACGGCAAGTCGATCAGCGTGAGCAGCACGTTCTTGCCGCGAAACTCGAACTTGGCGATGCACCACGCCGCGGCCACGCCGAACGCCAGGTTCATCGGCACGCTGATCGCCGCGGCCGTGAGCGTGAGCCAGATCGCCGAGCGGGCGTCGGGTTCGATGATCGCGGCCAGATAGACGTCGATGCCCTTCTTGAAGGCTTCGACGAACACGATGGACAGCGGCACGAACAGAAAGAAAGTCAAAAACAGCAGCGCCACGCCGATCAGCGCGCGGCGCACCCACACAGGCTCTTGGGTGGCGCCGGCGATGCCTGGCGGGTTGCTGTAGGTGGTGGTCGTGCTCATGGTGTCAGCGTCCCTGGCGCGCGCGGGTCCAGGCCTGCAGGCCGTTGATGGCGAGCAGCAGGCTGAACGCCGACACCAGCATCACCACCGCGATGGCGGTGGCGCCCTGGTAGTCGTACTGCTCGAGCTTGGTGATGATCAGCAGCGGGGTGATCTCGCTGATCATGGGCATGTTGCCGGCAATGAAGATCACCGAGCCGTATTCGCCCAGCGCGCGGGCAAAGGCCAGCGCAAAACCGGTGATCAGCGCCGGCGTGAGCACCGGGAAGATCACCTTCGTGAAGGTCTGCCAGCGGTTGGCGCCGAGCGTGGCGGCCGCTTCCTCGACCTCGTGGTTGAGGTCTTCGAGCACCGGCTGCAAGGTGCGCACGACGAACGGCAAGCCGATGAAAGTCAGCGCCACGAACACGCCGATCGGCGTGTAGCTCACCTTGAACGGCAGCGCCTGGCCGATCCAGCCGTTTTGCGAATACAGCGCCGTCAGCGCAATGCCAGCCACCGCGGTGGGCAGCGCGAACGGCAGGTCGACCAGCGCGTCCACCAGCCGCTTGAACGGGAAGTCGTAACGCACCAGCACCCACGCCACGATCAGCCCGAAAAACGCGTTCAGCAGCGCGGCGAGCGCCGACGCGCCGAAGGTCAGCCGGTACGAGGCCATCACGCGCGGCGAGGACACCGCGTCGATGAAGGCCGGCCAGGTCATGGTGGCCGTCTTCAAGAATGCCGCACTCAGCGGAATCAGCACGATGAAGCCGAGGTACAGCAGCGTGAAACCAAGCGCCAGGTCGAAGCCCGGCAGCACGCTGTGTTGCTTGAGGAGGGTGCGGGAAAAGAACACGTGGAGCCCTGGTTACTTCTTCGAGCGAACGATGATCTGGTCGTAAAAGCCGCCGTCGTCGAAGTGCTCCTTCTGCGCCTTCTTCCAGCCGCCAAACACCTCGTCCACGGTGAAGGCATTGACCTTCGGAAAGTCCTTGGCGTACTTGGCCAGCACCTTGGCACTGCGCGGGCGGATGTGTTGCTTCGCGGCGATCTCCTGCGCTTCATCGGACCACAGGTACTTGAGATAGGCCTCGGCCTGCGTGCGCGTGCCGCGCCTGTCGACCACCTTGTCGACCACGCTCACCGGGTTTTCGGCGAGCACTGTCCAGGTCGGGTAGATCACCTCGAAATCCCCGCCGAACTCGCGCTGGATCAGCGGCACTTCGGATTCGAAGGTGACCAGCGCATCGCCCATGTTGCGCTGCGCGAAGGTGGTGGTGGCACCGCGCCCGCCGCCGTCGAGCACCGGCACGTTGGCAAAGATGCGCTCGACCAGCGCCTTGGCCGCTGCCGGCGCCACGCCGTTCTTGAGTGCCGCGCCCCAGGCCGCCAGGTAGGTGTAGCGGCCGTTGCCCGAGGTCTTCGGGTTGGGGATGATCACCGACACGCCGGCGCGGCCCAGATCACCCCAGTCGCGGATGTTCTTCGGGTTGCCCTTGCGCACCAGGATCACCGACAGCGAGGTGGTGGGCGCACTGTTGTCGGGCAATCGCTTGGCCCAGTCAGCGGGAATCAGCGCGCCGCGCTCGGCCAGGATGTCGATGTCGTTGGCCTGGTTCATCGTGATGACGTCGGCCTCCAGCCCTTCGGTCACGCTGCGCGCTTGCTTGCTGCTGCCGCCGTGCGACTGGTTCAGCGTGAGCACCTCGCCGGTGGTCTTCTTCCAGTGCGCCGCAAAGGCCGCGTTGTAGTCCTTGTAGAACTCGCGCGACACGTCGTAGCTGACGTTGAGCAGCGTCTTGCCGGCGCCTTGCGCCAAGGCAGCAATGGGGGATGCCACGGCCACACCGGCCATGGCAAGCAGCGTCACACGACGGTTGAATGAGTTCATGAGGTGCTGAGCGGCGATGCCGCCTCAAGGAGGTAACCCGCGATGCTAGGCGGCCAAGTCAACCGCCGGGCAACCGATTTCGCGAATCCATATGCGAATAACGACTAAAGACGGGTCCCACGCCAGGGTGGGAGCCCGTCCCGGGGCGGATGGCGCGCCCGCACCGCCGTGGCCTGCGCCGCCGACGACTACTTCGCGGTGTAGATCTGATCGAACACGCCGCCATCAGCGAAGTGCGTCTTTTGCGCCTTGGCCCAGCCGCCAAACACATCGTCGATCGTGAACAGGGTGATCTTCGGGAAGTTCGCCGCGTACTTGGCCGCCACCACGGGGTCGATCGGGCGGTAGAAATTGCGCGCGGCGATTTCCTGGCCTTCGGTCGAGTACAGGTATTCCAGATAGGCCTGCGCCACTTCGCGGGTGCCGCGCTTGTCGACGACCTTGTCGACCACGGCCACCGGCGGCTCGGCCAGGATGCTGGTGGGCGGATAGACGATGTCGAACTTGTCGGCGCCGAACTCCTTGATCGCCAGATGGGCTTCGTTCTCCCACGCCAGCAGCACGTCACCGATGCCGCGCTCGGCAAACGTCACCGTGGAGCCGCGCGCGCCCGAGTCGAGCACCGGCACGTTCTTGAACAAGCTGGCGACGAAGGCCTGCGCCTTGGCATCGGTGCCGCCGGGCTGCTTGAGTGCAAAGCCGTAGGCGGCCAGGTAACCCCAGCGGGCACCGCCCGAGGTCTTGGGGTTGGCGGTGATCACGCTGACGCCGGGCTTGATCAGGTCGTCCCAGTTCTTGATGCCCTTGGGGTTGCCCTGGCGCACCAGGAAGATGTAGGTCGAGGTGTAGGGCGAGCTGTTGTGCTTGAGCCGCTTTTGCCAGTCGGCAGGCAGCACCTTGGCGCGCTCGGCGATCGAGTCGATGTCATAGGCCAGCGCCAGCGTGACCACATCGGCTTCGATGCCGTCGATGACCGAGCGAGCCTGCTTGCCCGAGCCGCCGTGCGACTGCTTGACCGACACGCTGTCGCCGGTCTTGGCCTGCCAGTACTTGGCAAACGCCTTGTCGTATTCGCCGTACAGCTCGCGCGTCGGGTCATAGGACACATTGAGGATGCTGACATCCTTGGCGACGACACCAAAGGCGGCGGCGCTGATGGCCAGCACCAGCAAGGCGCAACGGGTGAAATTGAGAGCTGACATGAGGGACTCCGTTGAGGGCAAACAGGCTCGGCACCAGAGCCGGATGACTCGCAGGTTAGGCAGCCACAGACCGCCCGGCAACGAAGCGTTGCGCGCTTTGGTATGCGGATTTCAGATAACCGCAGCGGTCCGGCGACCTGTTCATCGGGGCTCCGCCCGTGGGCAAACCATGGCGCCTTCAGGGCACCGCTGCCCATAATCACGCCACCCGAACCCTCGCCCTTTTCGTCACGCCATGAAGAAGATCCTCATCGTCGAAGACCAGCCCGACATCCGCCGTCTGGTGCGCATGACCCTGGAGTTCGAGGACTGGGAAGTCCACGAGGCGCCCGATGCGCTGACCGGCTGGGAAATGGCGCGCAGCGTGCAGCCCGATGTGGTGCTGCTCGACGTGATGATGCCCGGCGAGCTCGACGGCCTGGACCTGTGCCGCGCCATGAAATCCACGCCGAAGCTGCACGGCGTGCCGGTGATCATCCTGTCGGCACGCGGCGGCAGCGCGGACCGCGAAGCCGGCTTGAACGCCGGCGCCACCGAGTACCTGGTCAAGCCGTTCAGCCCGATGCAACTGCTGGTGCTGCTCGGCGACATCGTGGCCAAGCCACAGTCAGGGCGCAGCTGATCAGCGCGGCGCTCGAGCAGCACGCCGCGCTGGTGGTGGCGGGCATGGTGGGCACGCTGCTCATGGGTGTGCTCGCCTGGGTGGTCGTGCGCGGTGCGCGCATCCACCGGCTGGCCATCGCGAACATGGAGCAAGCCCTGCAGGAAGCAGCCCTGCGCGAGCGCGAGCTCAGCGGCACCGTCATGAGCCTGCAAGAGCTGATCTTTCGTACCGACGCCAACGGCTCGATCACCTTCGTCAACCCGCACTGGCTGCCGGTGATGGGCACCAGCGTGGCCAGCGCGCTGGGACAGCGCCCCTGGGAGATCGTGCAAGACGCCGACCGTGACCGCGTGTGGTCGCTGTTCACCCGCGGGGCCGGCCTGGCCGCGCGGCGCACGCAGGCCACGCTCATCGCAGCCATGGGCACCCCGCGCACCTTCGATGTGTCGGTGATCCCGCTGCAACACCAGGGCCACATTTCGGGCTTTGCGTGCAGCGCGATGGACGTGACCGAGCGGGTCGCGGCCGAGCAGCAGTTGCACGCTCAGTTGGCGTTCACGCGGCTCGTCATGGAGACCAGCCCGCTGCCGCAGTCGGTGATCACGCTCGACGGCCAGTTCGTGATCGTCAACAAGGCGTGGGAAGACTTCACCGGGCAGCAACGCAGCGACAACGCCTACCGGGCGTCTGACTCGCCCGAACAGCCGCCCACACGCCAGCTGCACGAGGCCGAGGACCGCCAGCGGCTGCGCGCGCAGCCGCGGCTGCGTCACGAATCAAGCGTGACGCACCGCGACGGCTCGCTGCGCGAGGTGATGGTCGACAAGGTGCTGCTGCACGGCACCGACGGGCGCGCCTCGGGCATCCTGTGCGTGTTCATGGACATCTCGGAATTTCGCGATGCCGAGCGCGCCACCCGCGAGGCGCGCGACGCCGCCGAGGAAACCTCGCGCGCCAAGACCGAGTTCATCGCCAACATCAGCCACGAGCTGCGCACACCACTGCAGTCGATCATCGGTTTTTCGGAGCTCGGCGTGGCACGCTCGGGCGATCGTGAGCGGCTGCAGTCCATGTTCGGCGAGATCCACCATGCCGGCGAGCGCATGCTCAGTCTGGTCAACGACCTGCTCGATGTCTCGAAGATCGACAGCACGGCCGGTGCCATCCACGTCGAGCGCACCGATCTGCGCGTGCTGGTCCGCGAGGTGGTGCGCGAGATCGATCCGCTGATCCGCTCGAAGGAGCTCACGCTGCTCGTGAACCTGCCCGAGCAGCCGATGCTGACCAAGGTCGACCCGCCGCGCTACCAGCAGGTGGTGCGCAATGTGCTGGCCAATGCGATCAAGTTCAGCCCGCCCCACAGCTGCATCGACATCGTGGGCGATCGCACCGAAAACGGCGCGCTGCGCGTGCGGGTGAGCGATGAAGGCCCGGGCATCCCCGAGGCCGAGCTCGACACGGTCTTCGATGCGTTCGTGCAGTCGAGCCAGACCAAGGACGGCTCAGGCGGCACGGGGCTGGGGCTGGCGATCTGCCGCAAGATCATCGATGCGCATGGCGGCAGCATCCACGCCGAAAACCGGCCCGCGCGCGGCACGGCGTTTCACATCGTCGTGCCCGCTCGCATGGCGCGAGCCGCTGACCGTCAGGACGACGCCAGCCACTCCGCGTTCATGACCGTCTACTGATCCGGGCGCCGCGGCGCCTCAGCCGATCGCCAGCACCCGACTGTCGGCAGCGCCGCCGGTCTTGAAGGCGGCCACCGCCTCCACCAGTTGGCGCGCCTGCTGGCTCAGGGTTTCGGAGGCGGCAGCGCTTTCTTCGATCAGCGCGGTGTTGCGCTGGGTGGATTGATCCATCTGCGACACCGCCTTGCCGACCTGGTCGATGCCGGTGCTTTGCTCGGCGCTGGCCGCGCTGATCTCGGCCACGATGTCGGTCACGCGCTTGATGGCCGAGACGATCTCGTCCATGGTGTGGCCGGCCTGGCCGACCAGCGCGGTGCCCTGCTCGACGCGCTCGACGCTGGCGTTGACGAGGCTCTTGACCTCGCGGGCGGCCTCGGCGCTGCGGTGCGCCAGGTTGCGCACCTCGGCGGCCACGACCGCGAAGCCGCGGCCCTGCTCACCGGCACGCGCGGCCTCGACCGCGGCGTTGAGCGCCAGGATGTTGGTCTGGAAGGCGATGCCGTCGATCACGCTGATGATGTCGGCGATCTTCCTCGAGCTGTCGTTGATGCCGGTCATCGTTTCGACCACCTGGCCCATGACCTGACCGCCCTTGAGCGCCACGGTCGAGGCCCCCAGCGCGAGCTGGTTGGCCTGACGGGCGTGGTCGGCGTTGTTGCGCACGGTGGAGCCGAGTTGGTCCATCGTGGCGGCGGTTTCCTGCAGCGCGCTGGCTTGCTGCTCGGTGCGGTTGGACAGATCCTGGTTGCCACCGGCGATCTGCGCGCTGGCGCTGGCCACCTCATCGGCGTTGGACTTCACTTCCGTCACGATGTGCGTGAAGTTGACCTGCATGCGCGACAGCGACTGCAGCAAGCGCATCGCCTCCTCGTTGCCGGCCGGGCGGATCGACACCGTGAGGTCACCCTGCGCCAGGCTGTCGGCCACGCTCACGGCGTGAGCCATCGGACGCGCCATGCTGCGGGCCAGCGACAGCGCGGCCACGGTCATCGCGGCCACGGCGAAAGCCAGCGCGGCGCTGATCCACGCTGCCGATTGCTTGACACGGCTGTTGGCGGTGGCGTCCAGCGCCTCGCTGTTTTTCTCGATGGTTCCGGACAGACCGGCCATCTGCGTTTCGAGTTGGCTGAACACTGTCTGCAAGGCCGGCATCGCCGCCTGTGCCGCCGGCGCATCGGTCGCCGACAGGTTCACCACCGTGGACACCGCTGCGACGTACTGGCGAACCAGCGGACGCACGGTGGCCAGCGCGTCCTTGCTGGCTGCCGCCAGGGGCATGCCCTCGAGACCGGTCAATGCCGCATCGAACCGCTCGGCGTGCTCCTTCAGACCGGTTTGCGCCTCGGCGACGCGATCGGTGTTTTTCTCGAGTGCTCCGAGCAGCGCCAGCTGCGCGTCGCCGCGCAAGGCGTCATGCATCATGTCGGCGTCCTGGCTGGTGTGCAGCGCATGGCTGCCCTGCACTGCGTCCGACAGCGAGTCGCCCAGCCGCGACGACGTGAACAGCCCGATGCCGCCGGCAAGGCCCGCGAGCAGTGCCCCTGACAGGCCCAAGGCAAGGATCTGGGTGCGCAGTTTCATGAGGTGCTCCGGTTCAATCGATCAAAAGGAAATGCCGTACCAGCCGAAGCCGACGGTCCACAAGGTGCTGCCCGAGCCGGATTGACGGCTGGCCGTGAGGTCCACCCCGAGCACCTCGGGGATCAGCCACCAGCGACCGCCCACCGACTTCACGGTGCCGCCAAAGGTCTCGCTTCGGGTGTTGGCCTGCACTTCGGCAAACACCAGGAAATGCTCTTGCGGCGCCCACACGGCGGCCACGTTCAACAAGCCGGCGCCGCTGTGGCTGTCATGGTCGTGCACGGCGCCCAGGTTGAGGTGCAGCGTCCAGGCCTCGCTGGGCGCCAGGCTGGCCACCAGCAGCCCCGAGGTCTCGGCGCTGCGCCAGTTGCGATCGTCCGCATGGACCAGCGAGTGGTCGACCTTCAGGCCGAAGTTCAAGGCGCCCGCGGCGGTGTCGAACTTGAGCGATGCCGGCACCCACTTGGCGGCAAAGCTGCCCTCGGAGCTGACCACGCCGGCGGAATGCGACCGGGCGTAGCCCAGGTCCAGCTCCAGCCCCGGCCACACGCCGCACGCTGCGGCGCCGACCACCGCGTGTTCGCGCCCGGCACGCTCTGTCCAGGATTCGATCTGGCATTCGCCGTGGTCGGTGACTGCGGCGTCCTCGGTACCGAGAGGGCGGCCGGCCCAGGCGCTGTGCGTGCAGGCCACAAGTCCGGCAATGAGGAAAGGCTTGATGTTCATGGACGTCACGGGTTTCCTGATGAGTGTGTATCGGCCGCCAAACGGGCCGCTTGAACCCTATCAGGCCGCGACGGCAAAGCCCTCTTCTGGCGCAGGGGAAACCAGCATGCGAGGGTGCAGCCAGGCCGCGGTCGCCTCGCCGCCGGCCGCGCGGGCGTACAGATGCCCTTGCAGCGAGGTGCAGCCCATGGCGCTGAGCATGCTGGCCTGACCTTCGGTCTCGACCCCCTCGGCCACCACCCGCAGTCGCAGGCTGCGCGACATGGCCACGATGGCGCGGGCCAGTTCGCGGTCATCGGGGTCGGTCTCGAGGTCGCGCACGAACGAGCGGTCGATCTTGACGCTGTCGACAGGAAAGCGCTTCAAGTGGCTCAGGCTCGAGTAGCCGGTGCCGAAGTCGTCGATCGCGATGCGTATGCCCAGCGCCTTGATGCGCAGCAGCGTCTCGAGCGTGTCCTCGGGCTGCGACATCAGCGTCGACTCGGTGATCTCGAAGGCCAGCTGCGAGCCCTCGATGCCCGTGTCCGCCAGGATGTCGGACACGCTGTCGACGAACTGGGCATGGGCGAGCTGCACCGGCGACACATTGACCGCGATGGTCATGGCCGACAGCGCCGAATGGCGCCACTCGCGCAACTGCTCGCAGGCCTGACGCAGCATGGTCTCGCCCAGCGGCACGATGAGACCGCTTTCCTCGGCGACCGGGATGAAGGTTTCGGGCTCTTGCGGGCCTCGACCATCGGGGTTCCAGCGCGCCAGCGCCTCCATGGCCACCGGCAGGCCGCTCAAGACGTCCATGATGGGCTGGTAGTGCGCCACGAACTGGCCTTCGGACAGGCCGCGACGAATGTCGACTTCGAGTTGCAGGCGCTCGGAAGCAGCCTGATCAACTTCGCGCGAGAAGAACTGGTAGCGGTTGCGCCCGCCACGCTTGGCGCGGTACATCGCGGCATCGGCGTGCTTCATCAGCGTGTCGGGGTCTTCGCCGTCTTGCGGGTAGATGGCGATGCCCAGGCTGATGCCCACGGTCACTTCGGTGCCCTCGAGCACGCAAGGCAGCGCCACCTCGCGCAAGATCTTTTGCGCCACCTCGCCGATCTCGTCGGGCCCGCCGATGTCGGCCAGCAGCATCACGAACTCGTCGCCGCCGAGGCGCGACACGATGTCACCCGGGCGCAGCGCGCTCGTCAGTCGGTGCGCCAACGTCTGCAGCAGCTCATCGCCCACCGCATGGCCCAGCGAATCGTTGACGTGCTTGAAGTGGTCGAGGTCCATGAAGACCACCGCAAAGGTCCTCGGATGCACGCTCGCGTCATGGCAGGCCTGGCCCACCCGGCTTTGGAACAGCGCACGGTTGGGCAATTCGGTCAGGCTGTCGTGATGCGCCAGGTGGGCGAGTTGCCGCGTCAGCTCACGCGACTGGGTCACGTCCTGAAAGACCATCACCGCACCCAGCAGTTCGCCGTTCTTGCCGACGATGGGCGAGACCGAGTCGCGCACGCCGTACTCGCGGCCGTCGCGGTCGCGCAGCATGGCCTCGTGCGACACATCGGCACCGGCCTTGCCCGTCAGGCAGCGCTCAATGGGGTTGGGCAGCGGCTGGCCGCTGGCCTGGTCGAACAGGCGCACCACATGCCCAAACGCCAGACCCCGCGCTTCGGCCAGCGGCCAGGCCAGCAACTGCTCGGCCACCGGGTTGAGGTAGGTGATGCGGCCCGTGTCATCCAGGCTCACCACGCCGTCGGCGATGGCGTGCAGCGTCACCTCGACCGAATGCATCAGCGACGGCGGTGTCTCGTACAACCGTTGCAGATCCAGCGCCAGGTGATCGAGCCGGTCGTGATCGTGCCGGACGCGCTTGAAACTGGCCATGAGCAAACCGGCCGGCAGCACCAGCAGGCTGCCGATGGCGTGGGCGGCAAACCACTCGCGGCACAGCGCGCTGAACCCGCTCACGCCAGGCGCCCCGTAAAACCACGCGGCGAGCAAAGCGCCCACTGCGGCGGGCAGCAGCACCGCCAGCAGCAAGCCGGTGACCAGCGCCGCGGGCCGCCCCACCGCCTGCTCGGGCGTGGCCAGCCGTTTGAGCACCACACCACCGAGCACGATTTCGACCAGATTGACGGGCATGCTCGACAGCGTCAGCCACGCCGGCTCGCCGGCCACACCGCCGGCCAGCACGCCACCAATGGCCACGGCGGCGAGAGCGAGCGGCCAATCGGCCCGGGCTCGCGTGGCCAGCCAGACCACCGCCACCGCATTGGCGCACCACAGCACGGACAGCGGCCCCGCGGCGCGCGCGAACCACAGGCACGCCAGCGACACCGCGAAGAAGATCGCTCCCAAACCGGCCACCGACCAAACCTGCGCCGAGGCGGCGGTGCCTGGCTGCGCTGCAGCTGCGTCGTGTGCCTTCAAGGGCAGCGGATCGAGCGGTCGTGCCGGCATGTGCGAAAAAAACCTCTCCTGCTTGTTCTCGGTCCGGTCGTGAAATCCGGCCTGTGCGCCGATGCGGCCACTGCGGTTCGCAGTCACCCGGCGCACGCTGGATTCTCAGGGCAGATCGACCCCGGCGGGCGTGGCACACGCACATCGGCACGTAGGAATTTTTTCCGCGCGCCGGCAGCGCGCGGCCGGGCCGAACTCAGTGATGCTCGATCACGCCTTCGATCGGGTCCGCGGCCGCGCGCCACGGTGCCCGCTTGATCATGCGCAGCGTGTCGGCGCGGCCTGCCTCGCGCCTGGCGCTCACGCCGGCGGGACTGAAGTCGATGTCCTTGGTGTGGTCCTCGCCCTCGAGCCGTGGCGCCACCAGATGCACCACGTGCATGGTGGTGCGGCAGCCCCAGGCCAGCAGCGCTCGCACGTCGGGATCGGCGCGCTGCGCCGGCGGCAGCTGGTCGCCGAGCTGCCCGATGATGTGACGCAGCCGGTGGATCTGCTTTTGACGGCGGATGTGGCTGTCGGCGCGGCTGGCGTACTGGATGTCCTTCTGGCGGCCCATCACATCCCAGATCGACTCGGGCTCGGGCCCGCTTTGATGCCACACGTTCACCGCGAAGATGAGGGCATCGCGGCGCGGCTTGTCGTCGAACACGGCCTCGATCGGCGTGTTGGAGTACAGCCCGCCGTCCCAGTAGGGTTGCCCGTCGATGCGCACCGCGGCGAAGGCCGGCGGCAAGGCGCCCGAGGCCACGATGTGGTCGATGTCCAACGCCTCGTCGCGGCTGTCGAAGTAGCGCATGGCGCCACTGGCGGCATTGACGCAGCCCACGGTCAGCCGCGTGGCTGGCCCGGGGGCCTTGGCGTTGAGGAGGTCGAAATCGACCAGTTCAGCCAGCGTGCTGCGCAGCGGGTCGGTGCGGTAGTACGACGCGCACTCCACCCCGAGCGCCGCATGGGGCCCGCGCATGGCCTGCGGGTTGGCGTCGAAGAAACCCGGCACGCCTTGGGTGAGCGTGGACAGGTTGGCCAGCAGGTTGCCAAAGCCCCAGACGCCGAAATCGGCACTGCCCGAGCGCGGCTCGATGCGGCGCCAGAACTCAAGCAACCGCTGGCTGCGCAGTTCGGGCGGGTTGCCCGCAATCAGCGCACCGTTGATGGCACCGATCGACGTGCCGATGACCCAGTCGGGCTCGATGCCGGCATCGTGCAGCGCCTCGTAGACCCCGCAGTGGTAGGCGCCGAGCGCACCACCGCCTTGCAGCACCAGAACCACCTGCCCGGGCAGGGTAGATCTCGTCGAACGTTTCATGGTGAACTGCCGTGGGTCGCGCAGGTTGAGCGCCAGCCGGAGACTAGTCCATCCGTGCCGCAGCCGCCTTGCCCGCAATCAGCCGGCGTTCTGGCCCGCCGCCGGCCACTCGACCTCTACCCACAGACCGCCCAGTGCGGTCGAACTGTCGACGCGCAAGGTGGCGCCTTGCACCCCCGCAATGCGCCGCACGATCGACCAGCCCAGCCCGCTGCCGCTTTGTCCGCTGCCCAGCACACGGAAGAAACGTTCGCCGAGTCGCGCACGCGCCGCCTCGCTCAGGCCCGGCCCGCTGTCCTCGACGATCATGCGCACCCGATCGGCCACGCGAGCGACCGACACCTTCACGCTGGCGCGCGCCGAGTTGTAGCGGATGGCGTTGTCGACCAGGTTGCGAATGAGCACCCGCAGCAGCACAGGGTCGGCGGCCACCAGGCACGCCTCGTCAGCGTCAAGCTCGAAGGTCTGCTCCTTGCGGATGGCCTGCTCCGCCAGCTCGGCCACGGTGTGGCGAACCACCCCGGCCAGATCGACGGGGCCTGCGGCCGGCAGCGCGCCGGCTTCGAGCTGCGACAGCGTGAGCAACTGATCGACCAGCCGGCTCGCCCGGTCGCAGCCGACGATGGTCGCTTGCAGCGCGTGGTGACGAAAGGCCTCATCGGGCTCGCCTTGCGCGACCTGGGCCTGGGTGCGAATGGCGGCGATCGGCGTGCGCAGTTCGTGGGCCGCGTCGGCGGTGAAGCGCTGCTGCGACTCCATCAGCGTGGTGATGCGTGCGAACAGGTCGTTGAGTGCGTCCAGCATCGGCTGCATTTCCGACGGGACGTCATCGAGCACCACCGGCTCGACCGTCTGCGGGCGCCGTTCGGCGAGCACGCGACCGAGCCGGCGCAGCGGCGCCACGGCGCGCCGCACGCCCCACCACACAGCCAGCGCCAGCAGCGGCAGCGCCACCACCATCGGCCACAAGGTGCTGCGCAGCACCGCCAGCAGCACCGACTCGCGCGAGCTGATCACCTCGCCGACATAGACCTGCACATCGCGCTCGGCGCCCATGGCGGCGAACACGCGCCACTCGACACCCTCGATGGACACGGTGCGCAAGCCGGCCTGAAAGACCCCGTCCGGCGGCACCATGGGCAGCGCCGGCGCGTTGGCCGAGTGCAGCGCAAGCGCGCCCTCATGAAACACCTGGAAGGCGACCTTCGGCGCGTAGCGGTGCAGGGTCGGCGCATCGACCTCGTGCGCTTCGTCGATGTCTTGCGCCTGCACCACGAGCAGCGCGGCGGCTTGCGCCAGGTGGGCGTCGAACAACTCATCGAGCTCGCGGCGCGCGTCGCTCCAGGTGAGCAGCGCGGTGGCGAGCCACACGCTGGCCACCAGACCGAGCGTCAGCACGAGCAGGCGGCCTTGCATCGAGCGTGGCATGAGCGTCATGCCGCGGGGCCCTCGCGCAGCATCAGGTAACCCAGGCCGCGCACGGTCTGGATCGCCGCCGCACCGAGCTTGCGGCGCAGGTGATGGATGTGCACCTCGATCGCGTTGCTGTCGACCTCCTCGCCCCAGCTGTAGAGGTGCTGGCCGAGCTGCTCGCGCGACAGCACCCGCCCGGCGTTGAGCATCAGCGCGTGCAGCAGGTCAAATTCGCGCGGCGACAGCGCCACCGCCACTCCGCCCTGATGCACCGAATGCGCCGCCGGATCGAGCGTGATGTCCTGCGCGACCACCGACTCCTGAGGCTCGCCGTGCGCGCGGCGCACCAGCGCACGCAGCCGCGCCGCGAGCTCTTGCAGATCGACCGGCTTGATCACGTAGTCGTCGGCGCCGCCGTCGAGTCCGCGGATGCGCTCGGGCAAGGCGTCGCGCGCGGTCAGCACCAGCACCGGCAGCTTGATGCCAGCGCGGCGCACGGCCAGCAGCACGTCCATGCCGTCTTTCAGCGGCAAGCCCAGATCGAGCACCGCCGCCGCGTAGACACCGGTGCGCAGCTCGGCTTCGGCCGCCTCGCCATCGCGCACCCAGTCGACCAGAAAACCCATCTGGCGCAAGCCGGCGCGCAGGCCGTCACCCAGCAAGGTGTCGTCTTCAGCAAGGAGGATGCGCATGGTCAGGTGTTCTCGTCAGAGGGTTTCAATCGCCGTCACGGTCAGCGCCGCGCTCGAGCGCCGCAGCGCCATCGGCCAGACCGGCTCCTGACGGTGCGCTTTGCCACTGCAGCCACCAAAAGCCCAGCACCGCCACCAGCATCAGCACGCCCACGCTGCGCCAGGCGCTGCGCACGGCGTCTTTCGGTGTACCGGCCTTGCGCCCGTCGACCATGGCGGCGACCAGGTTCTCGCGGTGCACGCGAGCGCTGATCAGCACGCCGGCCACGTGCACGCCGATCACCGCGAGCATCAGGTTGGACGCCACCTCGTGCAGCTCCTCGAGCCACTCGCCCGACAGCTCGTTGTAGATCGCCCAGCCCGAGGCGGTGACGGCCACCGCCATGGCCAGCAGCAGCACGATGGCCAGCGCACCGGCCGGGTTGTGCCCCACGTGGTGTTCAGGGCGCGGTCCCCACATCGATCGCACGTAGCGCACCACGGCGGCCGGTCCCTTGACGAAACTGGCAAAGCGCGCGTGGCGGCTGCCGATGAGGCCCCACACCAGCCGGAAGGCCACCAGGCCGCCCATCGTGTAGCCCAGCGTCACGTGAGCCAGCCGCCAGCGCTCGCTCTCGGCGGTGAGGTAGGCGCCGGCAAAGGTGAGCACCATCAGCCAGTGAAACACGCGCACCGGCACGTCCCACACCAGCACGTTGCGTGGGGATGCAAGCGCCGAAGCGGGCACGGGCTCAGCGGGGGATGCGGACTCGGTCTTCATCGAAATCTCCTTGATCGGCCTGCGCATGACACGCGGCACAGTTGGCTGCACTTTTGACCGACGCGCGCTTCCAGGTCGCCGCGGCCACCTCGTTGTGCTGGCGGATGAACCAGGCCGACCGCGTGATGCGGTCGTCAGGCGGTGCGACGCCCACGCGCGCACCGGTGCCGGCATGGGCGGTGAGCCAGGCCGACAGTTCCTTGAGCGTGACGGCATCGACCGAGGCGTCGGTGCCGTAGTGGTGAGGCAGGTTGTTCATCACGCGCTGCCATGAAGCCGCCGGCAGCAGCCCCGGCGGGAAGGCGATGTGACAAGCCGCGCACTCCTGCTGGTACTTGGGCAACGGCGACACGGCGGCGATGCGCCGGTCGCCTTCGGCGTGCGCGGCGCTCAGGCCGGCAAGGCCGGCGATCACGCCCATCAAGGCGCGGGCAAGCCAGCGGTTGGGTCGGTGCTTCATGCGGATTCCTGCGTGTTGCGGCGGGTGGGGCGAGTCTGGCGATGCGGCGGCGTTCATGGCTTGATCTGCAGCAACCAGCCGAGCACGTCGGCCTTCTCGGCGGGGCTGCATACGCGGCCGATGACGTCGTTGCAGTTGCGGCGAAACCATTTCTCGGTCTTGGCAGGGTCGGTGAAGCGCCGCGCATTGAAGGCCGGCGCCAGCGGCGCGATCACCTTGCCGGTCGAGGCGTGCTTGCCGTCCTGGCGCGGCTCGGCGCCGTGGCACGACGAGCAACTCCACTCGCGGCCGTGCCGGGTGGTGAACAGCGTGCGCCCGCGCTCGACGCTCGGCGGCGAGCCGGCCAGCGCGCTGTAGGCGGCCAGCTGCTCGGCCGGCGTGGCAGCTTGCGCCGCACCCGCCACCGCCACGCCAGCCAGACAGGCGGCGCTCAGGCATCGAAACATCCAACTCAGGTTCATGGGTCACTCCTTCATCGCCATCTTGCCGGCGCTGCCTTAGGAATGGCTTAACAACAGCGCAGCGTGGCGAATGCTCAGACTTCGTTCATATTCGAGGCTTAGGCTGGCCTGACTGGTGCGTCACGGCGCACGCTGCCACCCCACCCCTTTCAACGACGCAGGCCCATGCAGTTCGACAAACTCACCGACGACACCGAAGACACGCTGTTCAGTCCCGCCGAGCGCGCCCAGGCCGCCTCGCGCAGCACCTGGGTCAGCGTGGGCGTGAACCTGGTGCTGACCATCACGCAGATCAGCGTCGGCCTGCTGGCCAAGTCACAGGGCCTGATCGCCGATGGCGTGCATTCGCTGTCCGATCTGGTGGCCGATTTCGTGGTGCTGCTGGCCAACCGCCACAGCCAGAAGGACGCCGACGAGGAACACCCCTACGGGCACCAGCGCTTCGAGACCGCCGGCTCGCTGATCCTCGGCGCGCTGCTGCTGGCCGTGGGCGTGGGCATGCTGTGGTCGGCGTTCCTCAAGATCGCCGCGCCGCACACCGTGGCCACGGTGCACGTGGTCGCGCTGTGGGTGGCGGGCGGCGCGCTCATCGCCAAGGAGGTGCTGTTTCGCTACATGCTCGTGGTGGCCAAGCGGGTGAAGTCGACCATGCTGGTGGCCAACGCGTGGCACGCCCGTTCGGACGCGGCCTCGTCGCTGGTGGTCGGCGTGGGCATCGCCGGCAATCTGGCGGGCTACCCGATCCTCGACCCGATCGCCGCGCTGATCGTGGGCTGCATGGTGACGAAGATGGGCTGGAAATTCGGCTGGGACGCGCTGCACGACCTGATGGACCGCTCGGTCGACGACGCCGAGGTCAAGGCGATTCGCGAGACGCTGGAGCAAACGCCCGGCGTGAGCGGCGTGCACGACGTGCGCACCCGCAAGATGGGCGACATGATCGTGGTCGATGCCCACATCGAGGTCGACGCCCACATCACCGTCGAGGCCGGCCACGAGATCGCGGTGGCCGCGCAGCAGCGCGTGCTGCAGCGCCACCGGGTGCTCAACCTGATGTCGCACATCGACCCGTGGCACCGGCCGGATCGCGACCACTCGGCGGGCGTGACCCCGGGCTGAGCGCCGTGCGAGCGGCGTGCCGGTGCGCTGTGGCTGGCGCTCAGGCCAGCGCGATCGCCCCGTCAAGATTGAACACGCGCACCGCCTGAACCAGGTGCTGCGCCTGGCCCCTGAGGGTCTCGGCCGCAGCGGCCGTCTGATCGACCAGCGCGGCGTTTTGCTGGGTGGCCTCGTCCATCAAGGCCACCGCCTGCGCCACTTCCGACACGCTGGCGCTTTGCTGGCGACCGGCCTCGCTGATCTCGCGCACGACCTGGGTCACCCGCTCGATCGACGACACCACATCGCCCATGGTGGCGCCGGCGCGCGCGACCAGCGCGGTGCCGCTGTCGAGCTGCTTCACGCTGCTGCCGATGAGCTGGCGGATCTCGCGTGCGGCTTCGGTGCAGCGCCCGGCCAGCACACGCACCTCGGTGGCCACCACCGCGAAGCCGCGGCCCTGCTCGCCCGCACGCGCGGCTTCCACCGCCGCATTGAGGGCCAGGATGTTGGTCTGGAAAGCGATGCCATCGATGACGCCGACGATCTCGCCCACGCGACGTGAGGTCGCATTGATGCCCTTCATCGTGTCGACCACCTCGGCCACCACCTGGCCGCCGCTGAGCGCGACCTCGCACGCCTGCTGCGCCAGCCGGTTGGCCGAATCGGCATTCGCCGCGTTGTGCGACACCGTCTCGCCGAGCTGCTGCATCGACGCGGAGGTTTCCTCCAGCGCGGCGGCCTGGCGCTCGTTGCGCGCGCTCAGCTCGCCGTTGGCCAGCGCCAGATCGCTCGAGGCGGTGCTGACCTGATCGATGCCCAGTTGCACCTGCGAGACCAGTTCGCGCAGCGAATCCTGCATGGTGCCCATCGAGCTGAGCATGACGCCGATCTCGTCGGTGGTCTTCGGGATGGCGCGGCGGCGCAGGTCACCCTGGGCGATGCGCGTGGCCACCTCGGCGGCCAGCTGCACCGGTCGCAACACGCTGCCGCCGATGGCCCGGTTGGCCAGCAGCACCAGCACACACACGCACAGGCTGAGCACCAGCGCGGCGTGCTTGATCGACGTGGCCTGTTCGCTCACGCCAGCCACATCGGCGTCCATCCTGGCGATCTCGGCCTTCACGAAGGCATCGAGGCCGTCTTGCAGCGTTTCGCTGGCCTTGTCGAAGTTGGGCATCAGCTTGTTGCCTTGCGCGGGGCCGCCGTCGACATAGGCATGGGCCATCTCGACACCGGCCTTGAAGTAGATCTCGAAGTGACCGGACACAGCCTCGAGCGCCTTGAGCTGCTCGTCGGCGTGCTCGGACTTCAGGTGTTCACGAAAGCGTTCCACGTTGGCCAGGAACTCGGTGCGGTTGTCACCGGCCAGCTTGAAGCCGTCGTCGAGACCGTCCAGCCCCCGCGTGGCCGACACGTCCGACAAGAACTGCTGCACCTGCACCACGTTGCGCTCGAGGTCCTTGGCCAGCAGTGCGAACTGGACCTTGGAGGTGACCTGGTCACTCACGCGCTGCTGCATGTCGGTGAGCCCGCCCCACAGCCACACCGCGAAGGCACCCAGCAACAGCAGCGGGATCGCGGCGTTGAGCAGCAGTTTCTTGCGGATGGACAGGTTGGCGAGCGCGCCCGGTCTGGCGGCCGGGGCGGATGGGCTGTGCTGCGTGTGCATGGAGGGCCTCAGGGCAAACCGATCGCAGCGCCGCGGGGCCCGATCGCCCCGCAGAAGCGGTCTCTACACGGAGTCTTTCGGTCGGCCTGACTCGAACTTGAAGGCTCATTGGGGCCGGGGCGCGACCGGTTCGGCGCCGGCTTGAGGCAGATCAAGAAAGTCCGGGCGCGGCCCCCTCAGCATCGACAGGACGTTTCGCAACGCCGATCGCGGCCCACCTGCATCAACCGCAGCGCCCGAACCACTGTGACTGCCCCCTTGCTGCTGGTCTGGATCTGCGCCGCCTTCGCGCTTGAGCTGGCCGTGGGCATCGCTGTGGTGCTGGTGCGCCGTCACCGGCGCCTCGCGCTGGCGGCAATCCCCGCCGCAGCCCCGCTCGCCGCCGGCACGGCACCGGCGTGGTCGGGCTGGCGCGAGTTCCGCGTGGTGCGGCGCGAATTCGAGGACGCCGCGCAGACCCAGTGCTCGTTTTATCTCGTGCCCGTCGATGGCGTCGCGCTGAGCGCGTTCAAGCCCGGCCAGTACCTCACCTTCGCGCTGGACGTCGCCGGCAGCACCGGCACGGCAGCGCCGCGCCCGATCACCCGCTGCTATTCGCTGTCGGACCGGCCCCACCCGCTCCACCACCGCATCACCGTCAAGCGCGTGGGTCCGCCACCGCTCGCGCAAAGCCTGCCGCCGGGCGTGGCATCGAACCACCTCCACGACCGGGTGCACGAAGGCGATGTGCTGCGCGTGCGGGCGCCGGCCGGGCGCTTTGTCATCGAGCCCGACGACACGGCCACGCCGGTGCTGATCGCCGGCGGCATCGGCATCACGCCACTGCTGGCCATGCTCAACGGGTGGCTGGCCGAGCGGCCCGATCGCCCGATCCACCTGTACTACGGGCTGCGCCACAGCCGCGAGCACGCGTTTAGGTCGTGGCTGGAACAGCAAGCCGCCGCTCACCCCCACTTTCACCTGAGCGTCGCGTGCAGCCGCCCCGAACCGGGCGACGAGCCGGGCCGCGATTTCCAGCACCTCGGGCACATCGACATCGACTGGCTGCGGCGCACGTTGCCGGCCGGTCGCCACCGCTTCTATCTGTGCGGCCCGCCGGCGCTGCTCGGCAGCGTGCTGCCGGCGCTGCGCGACTGGGGCGTGGCGCCCGAAGACATCTGCCATGAGGCGTTCGGACCGGCGTCAGGCGAGGCGCCACCCGCGCCCTCACCCGATGCGCCCGCCGCACGCACGCCGGCCTTCGACGTGCGCTTTGCGCGCTCGGGTCGCACGCTGGCGTGGGACGGCCACGATGCCAGCCTGCTCGCGTTTGCCGAGCGCCATGCGGTGGCCGTCGATTCGGGCTGCCGCGCCGGCAGCTGCGGCAGTTGTGAAACCCGGCTCATCGACGGGCAGGTGGACTACGCCGAGCCGCCCGATCACGACATCGCGCCGGGGCACTGCCTGCTGTGCGTGGGCACGCCGCGCCCGGGCCTGGTGATCGACGCATGAACCGCACGCAAGCCCGGCTGCTCACGCGCGAGGTGCTGCCTTTCGCGCTGTCGCTGCTCGCGCTGGCGGTGGCCGCGCTGGGGGTCGACGGCGTGCTGCACTGGTTTGACGCGGTGTGGATCGGTCGCCATCTGGGCATCCCGGGCACGCTGATGATCGTGCTCTCGCTGGCGTATTCGCTGCGCAAGCGCGGGGTCATCCGCGTCGGGCGGCCCGCCACGCTGCTGCGATGGCACGAGGCGATGGCGTGGGCCGGCTCGCTGCTGGTGCTGGTGCACGCGGGCATCCACTTCAACGCGATCCTCGCGTGGCTGGCGGTGTGGGCCATGCTCGTCAACATCGCCAGCGGGCTGACCGGCAAGTACTTGCTGCAGCGTTCGCGCAAGCGCATGGACGAGGCACGCGCGCAGTTGCAGTCGCAGTCGCAGTCGCAGGACCTGTCGCCCGAGCAGCTCGCCGAGCTCGGCTACTGGGACAGCCTGACCTTCGATGCGGTGCGGCAGTGGCGCGTGGTCCATGTGCCGATCTCGCTGGCCTTCGGCGTGCTGGCGCTGGCGCACATCGTCTCGGTGTTCATCTTCTGGGGCTGGCATTGAAGCGCCCGTGGCTGCTCATCGTGGTCATCGCCAACCTGGTGGCGGTGCTGGCGCTGGTGTTCATCCACCCCGACCTGATGGTCGGTCCGGGGCCGCTGGCCGCCGGCCACGCCGAACTGGCCACCGACTGCTTTGCCTGCCATGCGCCGCTGCGCGGAGCGTCGTCAAAGCGCTGCGCGAGCTGCCACGCCGTGGCCGACATCGGGCTGCGCACCACGCGCGGCGTGGCCGTCGTGGCGAAGCCGGCCAAGGTGGCGTTCCACCAGCAGCTCATCGAGACCGACTGCGTGGCTTGTCACAGCGACCACCAGGCACCGAAGCTGACCCGGCAAAGCCGCAAGCCGTTTTCACATGAGTTGCTGCAAGCGGCCACGCGCGAGCGCTGCGACGGCTGCCACCGCAAGCCCGCCGACAACTTGCACCTTCAGCTCAAGGGCAACTGCGCGCAATGCCACAGCGCGCAGGGCTGGAAGCCGGCGACCTTCGATCATGACGAGCTGTTCGTGCTCGACGCCGACCACCAGACGCCGTGCGAGACCTGCCACGTGAACAGCGACTACGCCCGCTACAGCTGCTACGGATGCCACGAGCACACGCCGTCCAACGTGCGTTCGAAGCACGAGGAAGAAGGCGTGCGCGACTTCGACAACTGCGTCAAGTGCCACCGCAGCGCGGAGGACAAGCCCGACGAGGGTGGCGCGTCAGACGCGCTCGCCCACCCAGGCCGCGACCGACGCGAGCGCGACTGACAGGCCGCTCGGGTCGGTGCCACCGGCCATCGCCATGTCGGGCTTGCCGCCGCCCTTGCCACCGACTTGCTGCGCCACGAAGTTGACCAGCTCGCCGGCCTTGACGCGGCCGATGCTGTCGGCGGTGACGCCGGCGGCCAGCTGCACCTTGCCGCCGTCCACGCTGGCCAGCACCACCACGGCGGTCTTGAGCTTGTCCTTGAGCTTGTCGAGCGTTTCGCGCAGCGCCTTGGCATCAGCGCCTTCGAGCCGCGCGGCCAGCACCTTGATGCCGCCCACGTCGACCGCCTGCGCCATCAGCTCGTCGCCTTGCGCCGAGGCCAGCTTGCCCTTGATCGCGTCGAGTTCTTTCTCGAGACCGCGCACCTGATCGAGCAGCGAGATCACGCGCGCAGGCACATCGGCGCGCAGCACCTTGAGCGTGCCGGCCACGCCGCCCAGCGCGGATTCCATGCCCTGCACATAGGCCAGCGCGTTGTCGCCGGTGAGTGCTTCGACACGGCGCACGCCGGCGGCCACACCGCCTTCGGCCACGATGGTGAACAAGCCGATGTCACCGGTGCGCTGCACGTGGGTGCCGCCGCACAGCTCGCGGCTCGAGCCGATGCCCAGCACGCGCACCTCGTCGCCGTATTTCTCGCCGAACAGCATCATCGCGCCGGTCTTTTGCGCGTCGTCGATGGACATCACGTCGGAGCTCACGGCCGCATTGGCCAGCACCTCGGCGTTGACGATGTTTTCGACCTGACGGATCTGCTCGTTGCTCATCGGCGCGTGGTGCGCGAAGTCGAAGCGCGTGCGATCGGCCGTGACCTGCGAGCCCTTTTGCTGCACATGGGCGCCCAGCACCTCGCGCAGCGCCTTGTGCATCAGGTGGGTGGCGCTGTGGTTGCGCACGGTCTTCGCGCGGCGTTCGCCGTCGACGCGCGCGGTGAAGCTGTCGCCCACCTCGACCTCGCCTTCGACGATGCGGCCCTGGTGGCCGAACACGCTGGCCAGCACCTTGATGGTGTCGTCGACGAGCACCCGCGAGCGCGCATTGCGCAGCTCACCGGTGTCACCCGCCTGGCCGCCGCTCTCGGCGTAGAACGGCGTGTGGTCGAGCACGATCACCGCGTCGTCACCGGCGCGCGCGCGCAGCACCGGCGTGCCGTCCAGGTAGATCGCGGTGACCTTGGCACCTTCGTGCGCGAGGTGCTCGTAGCCATGAAAGACCGTGGCCGCGCCGCTGTACTCGAGCCCTTGCGCCATCTTGAACTTGCCCGCCGCACGCGCTTGTTCGCGCTGGCGACCCATGGCCACGTCGAAGGCCGCGCCGTCGACGGTCATGTCGCGCTCGCGGCACACGTCGGCGGTCAAATCGAGCGGGAAGCCGAAGGTGTCGTGCAGCTTGAAAGCCAGATCGCCGTCGAGGATGCGGCCGGCCTCGCCGGGCTTCGCGGCGGTCTCGACCAGCGCGGTCTCGAGGATTTCCATGCCGTTGGAAATCGTCTGGAAGAAGCGCTCTTCTTCCTGGCGCAGCACCTCGGTCACGCGCAGCTGCTGCTGGCGCAACTCGGGATAGGCGTCGCCCATCTCGACGGCCAGGTCGGCCACCAGCGTGTGAAAGAACGGCGTGCGCGCACCGAGCTTGTAGCCGTGGCGGATGGCGCGCCGGGTGATGCGGCGCAGCACGTAGCCGCGTCCTTCGTTGCCCGGCACCACGCCGTCGACCACCGTGAAGGTGCACGCGCGGATGTGGTCGGCAATCACCTTGAGCGACGGCGAATCGGCCGCGAAGTCGGCCCCGCCGGCGGCCAGCACCGCACGGCGCGCGGCGGCCAGCAGGTTGACGAACAGGTCAATCTCGTAGTTGCTGTGCACGTGCTGCAGCACCGCGGTGATGCGCTCGAGGCCCATGCCGGTGTCCACGCTGGGCTTGGGCAGCTTGTGCATGACGCCGTCTTCGGTGCGGTT
>CANFXR010000021.1 GCA_947451035.1 Burkholderiales bacterium | reverse complement strand
GACATCCCGTTGTCGGGGCGCATTGTGGCGCTGGCCGATGTGTTCGATGCGCTGACCACCGTGCGGCCCTACAAGCCGGCGTGGCTGGTCGAACAGGCTGTCGAGCAGATCGCCGAGGACTCGGGCACGCACTTCGATCCCGAGGTGGTCGGCGCCTTCATCTCCAGCCTCGACCGGCTGCTCGCCATCAAGGCGCACTACGACGGCGACGAGGCGTTCGCGCCGCTGGTGCCGCTGCCGAACTGACTCCTGCCGACCCGATCGAGGACTCGCATGTTGCAAACCACCCAGTCAACCCACGCCACGGTGACCCTGGCCCTGTGCGGCGACGCCTACGCTGCATGGCCCGTGCTCGACGCACACACGCGCATCGCTGAATTCGGCGGCGACGCCGAGGGCTACGACGAAGTCGCCGAGATGGTGCTGTTCGAGGGCGACGCCATGCGGCGCTCGCTGCGCGCTGCGCCCGGTGCAGACCATGCCGCTGTGGCTGCGGTGCTTCATGAGGTGGCCAACAACTGCGCCATGGTCGGTGCGCAGCGCTGCGCGCTGTTGACGCGCGCCGTCGAAGTCAAGCTGCGCCAATCGCTGAGCGTCGACGTCGTGCCGGCGATCCAGGCCGTCGAGACCGAGCTGAACCTGATGCTGCGCGAACTCGCCTGCCGCAAGGGCAGTTGACCCCTCACCGTTCACTGAGCCATCACACCATGAGTTCGATCTGCATCGTCGATGACAACCGCCCCACGCTGGCCCGCTTGAGGCGCGCATTCGGCGCCGCCGGCTTCGACAACGTGATGACCGAATCCGATCCGCTGATCGCCGTGACGAGGATACGCGAGCACCGCCCCGACGTGCTCATCGTCGACTACAACATGCCGCAGCTCAACGGTCTGGCGATGGTGGAGTTGCTGCAAAGTGAAGGCATCGTGCCGCACCTGCCCGTGGTCTTGCTGTCGGGTCTGGACCTGTCGGAACTGCGTCTGGCCGCGTTCAAGGCCGGTGCGGTCGACGTCATCGACAAGCGGGTTGCCGAGCAGGAACTGATCCACCGGGTCAGCAACTTCGCCGCAGCCGGTCACCGGCACGCGACTGTCGTGGCGCCATTGCACGGAGCGCCTGAGGGCGCAAACGCTGTCGGGCCGACCATGCTGCGCATGCTCGAACGCCTGAGCGCACTGCACGATGAACCGTCGGGGCCGCACGTGCACCGCGTGGCCGCCTTTGCGGCGGCCATCGGTGCCGCGGCCGGACTCGCCCCGAGTGATCTGGACGTGTTGCGCGCGGCGGTGCCGCTGCACGACATCGGCAAGATCGGCATCGCCGATGCGGCACGCAGGAACGGGCGTGCCGCCAACGGCCCCACGCTCGACGACCTGCGCTCGCACACCACGACCGGGCACCACATCCTCGAGGGACACGGATCGCACACGCTCGATGTGGCCGCCCAGATCGCGCTGACGCACCACGAAAGCTGGGACGGCTCGGGTTTTCCGAACGGGCTGCGCGGCGTGGCCATTCCGGTGTTCGCGCGCATCGTGGCCGTGGCCGACGCGTTCGAGCTGATCACCGCCATTCCGAACCGCCCCTTGCACTGGCTGGTGACCCGGGCCAAGAACGTGATCGCTGCCGAATCCGGCGTGTCGTTCGATCCGGACATCGTTCGCGCGTTCGAAGCCAGCATCGATGCGATGGTCGACACCAAGCTGCGCATCGATGGCGCCGCGATGGCACTGGACCGCAAGGTTCAACCCGCACTCGCTAACTGAATCTGCTCGTGCGTGGGCCCGGCACCGCTATCGGCCAGCCGCCGCCGTCAAGGCGAATGCCAGTGGCCCGTGACGAGGGGGCGCGGACTGCTGTGGGTGCCTGAGGTGCGCGCTCCCGCGTCGAATGCGTCCTCGGCGCCGTCTTCGAAATCCCCGCTCGCCTGGCCTCGGATCGGCCCGCCCAGCATCGGAGGCTCCCTCAGCAGCGGTGCCAAACATAAAACTGCGTAAAATAATATGATATAATTACAGAACAGTAAACCGCGTAAAGTAAGGATAGTGATATGAGTGATCGAACAAGTGAGGCGGGCTGCATCGTGGTGGGTGAAGGGGTCACTGTCACTGGTGAGTTTTCGGTCCCGGGGCGTGCCGTTGTGAATGGTTCGATTGCTGGCAATTTGCAGGCTGACGAGTTATTGGTGGGTGCGACTGGAAAAGTCGTAGGCAGCGTCAAAGTTCGAAGGGCAGATATTCATGGGGAGACCCATGAAAAACTTTTGGCATCCGAATTATTGATTATCAGAACCACAGGGCGTGTCAATGGAAGCGTCAGTTTCGGTGGGATCGAAATTGAGCGAGGCGGATCGATGCACGGCACCTTGTCGCCGACGAAATCCGATCCTCTCGCGCCGCTTGTGATGAACCCTGCCGGGGCGATTCTGATTGACGGCACGCCACTGGGTTGAAGGTGCGCCCATGTTGCTGGCTGGAAATGATTTTCGCAAACGCTCGGCGTGGATTCTGAGTCTTCCGATGACCGTGCGCGGGCTTTGGTCCCGTGAATATCACGACTCCAGAATAATTCTTGAGCAGAGGGGCTACCTGAGGTATTTTTCGGTCACCGCGCGCCTCCAGCGTAATGTGGTGAGAATTCTGATTGTCCTCGGTCTGACATTTGTTTCTGGTTTTATTTTGTTGGTGCTCTTCTCGTTGCTTTTGATGGCGGGAAATGCAAGGCTTGAGCGATCCCATAATCAAATCTACGAGGCTTTGATCGGCAGTGCTCCAGATATTTCGGAGCCTGGCGGGAAGTCGATATCACGTGAGGACATGCTCGAGTTGGCTCGCACCATACGTGACCGTGACCGTGAGATCAGGCGGTTCGTTGCCAACTCGTCCATCAATCTGGCCACCGAAAACTCCAGCCTGAAGGCGCGCCTGGATGCTTCCAGTCTGTCCAGCAAGGCCATCAGCGTCATTCAGGGGCGCGCGCCGACGGGGGGGTTCGACAGTCCCCGCGAAAACATCAAAAATCCGCTGCTGCGGGGCGTCTTGTTTGACGAGGTTGAAAAAAATCGCGCATTGATGGACGTTCTGACGGCCTTGCCTTCGGTGATGCCCCTGAAGGAGTTCGCGCTCTCATCTCCTTTCGGCATGCGCAGTCATCCCGTGTCCGGCAGACCCAAATTTCACATGGGAGTGGATCTTCTGTCTGGAACCAGTGACGAGGTCAGGCCGGCGAAAGTTGGAAAAGTAGTGATGGCGCATGAGTATCAGGAATACGGAAATACTGTCATTATTCGACACGACCGAGGCATTGAGACTTTGTACGGGCACCTCGCCAGCATCAGTGTCAAGGAGGGTCAGGACGTCGACGCTGATACGGTTATTGGCATGGTTGGAAATACCGGATCAAGCACTGGAAAGCACTTGCATTTTGAGATATCTGTAGGCGGCTACCCGGTGGACCCTCTGAAAGTAATTGAGACTGCATTTTATGTTCAAAAAATCTCAAAATAGCCAGACGGAAAATACATCACCTGACGGTGATGATTTTGTACCATCGGTCCCACTGGAGGCCCCTCCCTTCAAGCGCGGAGTGCCCACCTTGAGTATTCTTGATTCACATAAGCCGAGTGTGATCAGCGAGGGGTTTTCCCTGACGGGTGATATTGTTTCCAACGGGATCTTGCACATTGAGGGAAAGATCAACGGGAAAATCAAGGCGGACAGCATCAATATTGGCCCCAGCGGTCAGGTTGACGGTGATTTGGATTGCGAAACCCTGCACATCAAAGGCGTTTTTTCAGGTTCGGCAGTTTGCGGTGAACTGGTCGTGGCGGACAAGGCGTCCGTCCGGGGCAGTGTGACTTACCGCTCCGTCACCATCAGTCGCGGCGCCGTCATCCAGGGCGAGTTGCTGTGCAAGCGCTGAGATGCGTCGGGGAAAGTTAACTTCGGTTCATGCGTGCGGCGAGTGACTTTCAAACGCGACCCGGTGATCTTGCCACCGGCAAACCTGGCCCCTGCCAAGTAGCCTCATCCGGGGCGGTGCGCACTGAAATGACCGCGGCGACGCCGGCCACGCGCCCGCACTCGGCAAGTTGTACGCATGCCCCCTCGCGCTTCCATCGCTGACGCGGCACACCGGCCGGGCTGCACGGCCGGTCTGGACCAGGCGGGTATTTGCACCGTGACGGTCGGCCTGGAGGGTGCCAGCCAGAGCTGGCCCGCCGTCGAGGCGGCACTGCGGCAAGGCGTGGCGCACCTGCGGCCCGGCGATCCACTGTGGGGCGTGGCCGACGCGGATTGGCCGGGCGCGCTGCTGGCGGGCCCGCAGCCTGCCACCACGACCTTCGCGCATTGGGTGGCCGCGCTTTGCACCGCATTCCTGCGCTGGGCGCACGAACCGGCGTGGCAGGCCCGCGTGCTTCGCGTGGAGGGTCATTCGGCGATCCTCGCTCTGCCTTGCTTCAGGCGGCCGGTGTTCGATGGCGCACTCCAGCTCGCGTTGCGTCACGTGCTGATTCACCACGAGGATCCCTCCGAGAGGTCCGCGAAAGCCACCGCGCTGGCGCACGATCTCAGCGCCTGGCTGGAGACCGTTCGGCGCGACGGGCTGGCGCCCAGCACCCTGCGTTTCGCCTGGGCTGCGCTGACCCGAGGCATGCCCGTGGTGACGCATCCGGGGTTCATACAGATCGGTTGGGGTGAGCGCGCCGAGCGCCTGGACAGTTCCTTCACGGGCCGCACCAGCAACCTGGCCAGCGGCCTCGCGCGCCACAAGCACCGGACCAAGCTGCTGCTGTCCGAAGCGGCGATACCGGTGCCGCTCGGCACGTGCGTGCGCACCGTGGACCAGGCGCTGCAATTCGCTCACGCGCAGGGCGGGCCGGTGGTGATCAAGCCGGCCGATCTGGACGGTGGGCTGGGCGTGGCGCCGGGGATCCGGGACGAAGCCGACCTGCGCCGCGCTTTCGACGCGGCTGCGCGGCTGTCTGACGGTGGCGTCGTCGTTGAGCGGCATGTCGACGGTGCCGACCACCGGCTGCTGGTCGTCGACGGCCGCCTGTGGGCGGCCGCGCGGCGCACGCCGGCGGGCGTCTTGGGGGACGGCAGCGCGACCGTGGCCGGGCTCGTGGAACGCGTCAACCGCGACCCGCAGCGCGGCCGTCACAAGCGCAGCATGCTCGTGGCGCTGGAGCTCGACGAGGAGGGCCGCGGCTGCCTGGCCGAGCAGGGGCTCGACGCCCAGAGTGTTCCGCAGGCCGGGCGCTTCGTGCACCTGCGGCGCATCGCCAACATCGGCTCGGGCGGCACCGCCGAGGACGTGATGGGCCTCGTCCACCCCGACAACCGCGCTCTCGCGGAGCGCGCGGCGCGCTGTATCGGGCTCGACATCGCGGGGATCGATTTTCTCTGCCCCGACATTTCCCGCTCGTGGCTGGAGGTGGGCGGTGCGATCTGTGAAGTCAATGCGCAGCCAGGGTTCAGGGTGCACTGGCTCGCCGAGCCCGCACGCGACCTCAACGGCGAGTTGATCGACTGGCTGTTTCGCGACAAGCCCGCGCGCATCCCCACGGCCGCCATCACCGGCACCAACGGCAAGACCACCGTGGCGCGCATGCTGCACCACATCTGGCTCACCGCGGGCCGTCGCGCCGGCGTGTGCACCACCCAAGGCGTGTGGGCCGGCCAGGAGCGGCTGAGTGGCGAAAATCTGTCGGGCCATCCCGGTGCGCGGATCTTGCTCAACGACCCCTCGGTGGAGGTGGCCGTGCTGGAGATGCCGCGCAAGGGGCTGCTGCGTTTCGGCCACCCCTGCGACCGCTACGACGTCGCGGCGCTGCTCAATGTGCAAGATGACCACATCGGCGTCGACGGCATTCACAGCCTGCAGGCCATGGCCGAACTCAAGGCCGAGGTGCTCGAGCGAGCCACCGGCGCGGTGGTGGTCAATGCCGAGGATCCGCTGGCGCTGGCCATGCTCGGCCGTACGGCGGCTCGGCGACGCATCCTGGTGGCCTCACGCGGCGACGTGCCCGCGCTGCGCGAGCACCTGAGTGCCAACGGCGAGGCGGTCTACGCGGGCGAGCACCGCGGGCAGCCGTGGATCGTCCACGCACGCGGGGGTGTGCATTCGCCGCTCATGCCGCTGCACGAAATTCCGGCCTGGATGGGTGGTTTGTTGCGCCACAACGCCATGAACGCCCTGTTCGCCGCGGCGCTCGCAGGGGCTCAGGGCGTCGACCGCTCCACGGTGCGCCGCGCGCTGGCCACCTTTGCCAACACGCCGCAACTCAACCCGGGCCGCTACAACTTCATCGAAGGGTTGCCGTTTCGCGTCTTGCTGGACTACGGCCACAACCCCGACGGCGTGGCCGAGGTGTGCGCCATCGCCGCCGGCCTGCCGGTGGCCGGTCGGCGACGGCTGCTGAGCCAGCAACTGGGCAATCGCCATCGGCAACACCTGGATCACATGGCGCCGCTGTTGGCGCGTACCTTCGATCACATCGTGCTCGGCTGCGACCCCGCCTATGTGGCTCGGTGCCCCGACTACGCCGGCGATGACCCGGTGCACGCCATGCTGAGCCACGGGACGGTCTGCCTCTTGCGCGCCGGCATGCCACCCGATGCGCTCCGCGTCGAAGCGGACCCGGCCACGGCCATGCGGGCGGCTCTCGAGTCCGCCCAGGCGGGCGATCTTCTGGTCATGCTGGTCGAGCCCGCCATCGCCCTGAGCGCCATCGAGCAGTGGCGAAACCACCTTTTCGCGGCCGCCCCCCGGGCCCTCACTCTTACCTCTTGAACGACACCCCATGAACGCTGCCGGCCAAACCCTCTGCCTGTGCATGATCGTCAAAAACGAGGCTGCGGTGATCCGCCGCAGCCTGGACAGTGCGCGCTCCCTGATCGATCACTGGATCGTGGTCGACACCGGCTCCACCGACGGCACGCAAGACGTCGTTCGCGAGCACATGAAGGGCATCCCCGGCAGCCTCCACGAGCGCGCCTGGAAGAACTTCGCCCACAACCGCTCCGAGGCCTTGGCGCTGGCCCGTGCGCATGCCGACTTCACCCTCACGCTCGATGCCGACGACAGCCTCGAGTGGCCCGAAGGCTTCGTCATGCCCGAGCTCACGCGGGACTGCTACTCGATGGACATCGTCGATGGCACGCAGCGCTATCCACGCAACCAGCTGGTGAGCAACCGGCTCGAGTGGACCTACCGGGGTGTGCTGCACGAATTCGTTCACTCGAACGAATCCGCCCAGTTCGGGCACCTGCCGATCGGCATGCGCCGCGGACATGACGGCGCCCGCCGCAAGGGGGCCGACGTGTTCCTGCGCGACGTGGCCGTGCTGCAAGAAGCCCTGCACACCGAGCAGGACCCGTTCCTGCGCACCCGCTACACCTTCTACCTGGCGCAGAGCTACCGCGATGCCAAGCAGCCGCTGGACTCCATTCGCCACTACCTCGAGCGCGCCGCCATGGGCGGCTGGCAGGACGAGGTCTTCTACAGCTTGCTGCAGGTGGCCCGACTCAAGGAGCAGCTTGGTTTTGCTGACGATGAGGTGCTCGCGGCCTACGAGGCCGCCATACAGGCCAGCCCCACGCGCATCGAGGCGCTGCAAAGCGCCAGCCGGTTCTGCCGCGTCAAGGGCCGTTACGCCGAGGGTTACGAGTTCGCGCGCCGGGGCCTGGGCAGGTCCTATCCGGCCGACTCCTTGTTCGGCGAGCCCTGGGCTTACGACATGGGGTTGCCCGACGAGCTCTCGGTCAACGCCTACTGGATCGGCCGCCATGAGGAAAGCCTGGACCTTTGCCTGACGCTGCTGGGCAGCGGCAAGGTGGCTGCGCACGACCTGGCCCGTGTGGCCGGCAATGCCCGCCACAGCATGAAGGGGCTGCTGAAGCAGCGGCAGCCGCCCCGGCTCGGGCCGCACTGGGGCGACAGCCTGTCGGACCAGCACGCGCTGCAGCCGCCGCGGCAACTGCGCAGCGCGCCCACGGGTCCAGCCAGCGTGCTCGTGGGCCTGGTGGCCCGGCCCGACGACCCGGCCCTGCCACTGCACCTGGCGTGCATCGAGTCGCTCGACTGGCCGCGATCGGCCCTGCGCGTGTGCATCGTGCTCGCGCCGACATCAGCCGACGCACCGCAACGAGCGAGCGACGAGCTTCCCCCACACCTGCAACACTGGATCGATCGCCTGAGCCCGCAGTACGCCGGTCTCGAGGTGCAAGCCGCGCCGGCAGTGGGCGCCGGGCGCGATGCGCTGCTCGAGGCCGTCCATCGGCACCACTGCGACTTCGTGCTCGCCACCAGCCCCGCCCACTTCCTGCGGCCATGCACCCTGCGTGAACTCGTGGTGCTGGGGCTGCCCATCGTCGCGCCGATGCTGCGTGGCTTGGCGCCGCAAGACGCCAGCTCCAACTTCAGCCTTGACGTGGACGAACTCGGCGCGCCCCGCGAGTGCGATCCCGACCGTTGGATCGTCGAGCGCCGGGTGCGCGGCGTCATCGAGGTGTCGGCCGTCACGGGCACGTGCCTCATCCGCGCCGACATCGCCCGCAATTTGCAGCACGCAGACGCGACCGGCCGCCCCTGGGAGGCGATCTTTGCCAGCAGCGCGCGCCGCGCAGCGGTGCCGCAGTACGTCGACAACCGGCAGGCCTACGGCTACGAAGCCCCCCGCGACGTGGCGCTGTCGCCGCAGGCCCTGGAGGCCGCACGACGGCTCATTGCCCCCGAGGTCAATTTCTGATTCCGGTTTGACGCGACCGGTCCGCCGGTCTCCATCGCGGGCCGCGCCAGCGGCATGAGCTCGCGGTTGCGGTCCGCGCCACACCGTGTCGCCAGCCCGCGACTGTGCGGGCTTTGCCCTGCGCCAACTCGCGAGCCGCGGCGGCTTGCCGCAGGCTGTCCACGCGCAGCACCTGAGCGACGTGAGCGAGCTCAGGCAGCGCTGCCCGGGGGCGTGCCATTGGCGCAACAAAGCGCGGATCTAAATCAAAAACAAGTAAAAACGCTTGAAATACATCCTTGACCAGTTTGGTAAACTTAGATCGTTTTAATCACAAAGCAACTTTTAGGTTGATTTGTCTCAATTTTTATCCAGCCAGGAGCTTCCCGATGAAGAAATCGCACCCCATGTCCGCCAAGAGGGCCACCGCCATTGGCATCGAAACGCTGTTCTCAGGTTCGGCCTCGTTGGTCGCCGTGACCGCGCTGCTGTTCGTCGGCCAGTCGGCCGTGGCCGCGCCGCTGCCTTATGGCACGGTGGTCATCGATAACTTCGGCGCGTACACGACGGGTGTCGTGGGCGCCACGGGCACTGCCGGCACCGCTGGGCTCACAGGCGCATCGGGGGGTATGTCCGGGATCGGCGGTACCGGGGGCGGCTCGGGTGGCTCCGGCGCTAGCGGCGGTACGGATGGCACCGCACTCACGCCTGCCGGCTCAGCCGGTGGCGCCGGTGGAAACGGTACGGCCGGTGGTGATGCGGATGGCGGGACTGGTGCGAGCACCGCCGGCGCGACCGGGGCTGCGGGTGGCTCCGCTGTTGCGGGTGGGGCGGGGGGCGCTGCTTTCTCGGCACAGACGGGCGGCAGCGGCTCGGTGCTGATCTTCAACAACTTCACGAGCATGGTGGGTGGGATCGGCGGCACCGGTGCTTCCGGTGGCGCGGGTGCTTCCGGTGGCGTGGGCGGCTCGGGGGGTGCGGGTCAAGACGGCGGTGCCGGGGCTTCTGGCGCCAGCGGTGGTGCCGGCTACGCGGCGACCGGCTTGGCCGGAACCACCGGTTCTGGTACCGGTGGGGCCGCCATCGGCGGGCCTGGCGGGTCTGGCGGGGCCGGTGGTATGGGTGCCAAGGGCGGTGATGGTAGTGCCGGCGCCAGCGGCGGCGCGGGTGGTTCCGGGAGCGCTGGTTCGGCTGGCGGCATTGGTGGTGCCGCCTTCGCGGTCGAGGGCATTGTGGGCACCGTGCGCATCACCAATGCGGCCCAGATGATGGGTGGCTTGGGCGGCACGGGTGGCGAGGGCGGCGTGGGCGGCTTGGGCGGCACAGGCGGCGCAGGCGGCGTGGGCGGCAATGGCGGCTCCGGCGGCGCCGGCGGCGCCGGCGGCAAAGGCGGCGACGCTGTGGGTGGCAACGGTTTTGCCGGCGAGGACCGCGGCGGTGACGCCAACGGTGGCAGCGGCGGCATCGGTGGCAACGGTGGCCAGGCTGGCAACGGCGGCAACGGTGGCAACGGTGGTGCCGGTGGCATCGGCGGCAGCGGTGGTGCCGGTGGCGCCGGCGGCAAAGGCGGTTCGGGCCTGCTGATCAATGCGTCCGGTGCGACGGTGTACGTTGACAACACGGAGTTTGGATCCATCGCCGGCGGCGACGGTGCCCTGGGCGCCTACGGTGGCGCTGCTGGCGCCAGCGGAGGAACCGGCTTCGGCGGGTCTGGCGGATCCGCCGGCGCATCGGGCGCGGCTGGCGCGGGTGGCGAGGGCGGCGCTGCGACAGGCGGTTCTGCTGGCACGGGTGGCTCGGGTGGCTCGGGTGGCACGGGTGGCACGGGTGGCACGGGTGGCACGGGTGGCACGGGTGCCACTGCGGGCGCAAGCGTGACAGGCGCGACCGGTGCGAGTGGCACCGGTGGCAGCGGTGGCATGCCTGGTCTCGGTGGCAGCGCCAACCCCGGTGCTGGGTTCGCGATGGGCGGAATCGCGGGCGCCGTTGGCGCGGGCGGTGCCGGTATCGAGCTTCAAGACGGCACGCTGTGTCTGACGAACGAGGGACGGATCGTTGGTGGTGCCGGTGGCGTGGGCATGGGCCAAAGCGGTGGCGCCGGTGCGAATGGCGGCGCGGGCATCGCTGTCTCGGGTGGCACGGCGTTCCTTACAAACGACAGCGAAGGCCTCATCGTTGGTGGCGTCGGCATCGGATACGCCGCCTATGGCGGTGCGGCCATCGCCGTGTCGGGTGGCACGGTGGCGATCGAGAACAGCGGGCGCATCCTCGGCGGCATCCAGGCCGGCGTCGAACAGATTCAGCAGAGCGCAGGATTCGGTCCGCCGCCGACCCGCGGCGGTGCCGGTATCCAGGTCGACGGGGGCTCGGTGTCGATCCTCAACCAGGGCACCATTCTGGGCGGCTACGAAGCCGTCGATCGCAATGGCGCCCCAACCAGTCCGTGGGTGCAAGCGGGCATCGTCAACACGGGCGGCACGATCACCAGCCTGGTCAACGCCCAGGGTGCAGGCTCGAGCGCGCACTCTGCGCTGACCTACGGCGGCATCTTGCCGCAGGAGTACCAGGTCATTGTCGAGTCGCCGACGAGTTACGGTCAGTTGGCCGTGCTGAACTCCAACGCTCCCGTGCAGCCCCTGAACAACGCACCGATGGCTGTCGGCCTGAGCCAGGAGTACAGCAACTTCTCCGACCACAACTACACCAGCACCGAGCAGACGCTCACCGACGTGCTGAGCGGGGTGGCGCCTATGCAGCTCACGGTCGTCGACAACCAGAAGATCACCGGCGCGAACGCGGGTGGCTGGGATGGCTACATCAACAACGAGTCCACCCACTGGGTGCGCTGGAAGTTGGCGGGTGTCGGCGGCGAGGACTCCTCGTACGACATGGTCCTGACGTTCGGCCCGGATGCCCTCAACACCCAGACGCAACTGAGGCAATCGGGACGGGACCTGCAGTCGGTCATGCGCTCGCGCCTGGGCGATCTGCTCAACACGTCGAACTACGACTGCCGCTACTTTGACGAGCGCGGCCTGTGCTTGTCGGTGTTCGCTCGCAACGGCGACTCCAGCGTGACCAACTCCACCAATGCGGTGGTGATCGGCTCGCTGCGCCTGACCGACCACTTCCGCGTGGGAGGCTTCTTTGACAGCCACGGCAGCAAGCAGTCGGCGGGCGGCGTCAGCGCGCGCGACCGTTCGACCTTCGGTGGTTTTGCGGCGTTTGACGAGAACGTCGATGGCACCGGCTTCAGCGCGAAGGTCTCTGCCGCGACCAAGGATGGCACGGTCGACATCAACCGAACCGGCTCCGACGCGGACTTCACCGAAGCCGGCTCAGGCAAGGCCAAGCTCAATGCGAGCACCGTGGCGGGTGAGGTCGGTTTTGGTCTGCGCACCAACGGGCTGCTGATCACGCCGTACCTCGGGTTCAGCCATTCGACGATCAGCCGCGGGGCCTACACCGAGACTGCAGTTGACGGCCGAGTGGTCTACCCGGTTTCCTACGACAAGTTCAGGATGCGTCCGGAGTCCGGCACGCTGGGCGTCAAGCTGCAGGGCAAGTTCGACGAAAACATCGGCTACAACCTCGGCGCTGGCGTCACGGGCGGTCTCAGCCGGGGCATGAGCGGCTACGCGGGCACCTCGTCGATCATCGGGCTGTCGTCGTTCAGGATCGATCTGCCCAAGGGCAGCACGACCGGCGGGTTCGCATCCGCAGGCCTGAGCTATCGCATCGCCAAGGGCCTGTATGTGTCTGGCAACGTGTCGGTGCGCCAGGATCCGTACTACAACAAGACGGGCACCTACAGCTTCATCGGTCTGAGCATGGGCATCTAAGCCCTCACGGCAGTCCGCTCTACGGTCCCGGCAGGTTCACAGCCTGCCGGGATTTTTTTATGCCCGCGTGGGCTGAGGCGTGACACGGTGCGCACGGTGAGCGGCCCCGATGGCCGACTCGGTGGGTGGGGCCCGCAACTCCGCGACGTCATTCGATCACGGCGGAGTCATCTCGCATTGAGCTCAATATTTGTCTGACGGAGAACAGGACGTGAAAGAGCGAATTGATTTTGGGAAATGTCCGTTGTGTGATTCTTTGGAATTTGAGAAATTCAAAGTCGGGGATTGTTCAGGACACTTCTCATATGATGAGACCCTGAGCAAAAATATCATATGGAATATTTGCCGGAATTGCCGTCATGTCTTCACCGAGGGTTATTATACCGACGAGGCCATCAAAATAGTATTCAGAAAAACACAAGGCTTGCAGAAGCTTGGTTTTGAATTTGAGAAAAATCGTTATGTCTCAGCCCGAATGATTGAAAAGGTCATTCCTTATGCTTCTGGCGGCCATTGGCTGGACGTGGGATTTGGCAATGGCTCTTTATTGTTCACTGCTCAAGAATATGGATTCAAGCCTTATGGGCTTGATCTCAGGCAGGACAACGTCGCCCAATTGTCGTCCTGGGGGGTGAGGGCGGATTGTTCTGATATATCCAAATTGAAAATGGATGAAGAATTTTCCGTCATCAGCATGATGGATGTACTTGAGCACATGCCATATCCCAGGGTTGGCTTGTCGGAAGCTTATAGATTGTTGAAGGCTGGAGGGGTTTTATTTTTGTCAATGCCCAACCGTGAGAGTTGGGCTTGGGAATTTCTTGATCACAAAAATATGAATCCATATTGGGGCGAGATGGAGCATTACCAAAATTTTGGACGGGCGAGGCTGTATGAGTTGCTGAACGAGTTTGGATTTTCTCCGGTCAGATATGGGGTCAGCGAAAGATACAGAGTATGCATGGAGGTTGTGGCGGTAAAGAAATAGGGGTGATGGGCTTGCTCTGATCCTGCGGCTCAATGGCCCCCACCTCCCTCAGGAGGAGTCCCCGACAAGTTCTCTCATGATCTCGACAGCATCCAATGTCATGATCTGACGCAACGATTTCTCCTCCAGCAGGCGCCGCTCGTGTTCGGAGTCGAGTATTTTCTGGGCCGTGGAAATCAAATCCTCATAGGGCGCCAAAGTCAACCCATTGGAATAGTTTGGATCCACCTTGGAGTTCGAGTCGCACTGGCTCAGTATGGCCTTTCCATTGTTCATTAAATAATGAACGCGAACGATTTCAAATACCTTGGTTTCGTACAGGTGCAGGTTCAATACAATTTTTGACCTGGCAATGTATTTGTCTCTTTCGGCACCGAAGACCCCCTGCAGTCGGCTGACTTTCATCCCGTGCGCCACCATGGAATCGAGCAGGCGTTGGCGGGCCTCGCTGTGGCAGCCGTAGAAAAGGATATCAATATCCTTGGCTTCAGAATTCGGGATTCTGTTGAGCTTCGGGTGATGGCCGAACTTGAAAAGGCGCGTGCCCCCAATGCCAGAATCCTTCAGTCTTCTGATATTTTCCTCTGAATAGTCCCAAGACGGAAAATGAGACAGGAAATGGCGAATTCTAGAAATCCACAATGGGTTGCCCAAGCCGCCGATCTGCTCGGTGTTGAAAAATATCGTGTCGGCGGGTATGTTTCGAGTGTTATCTATATCCAGCAGGTGGCAGCCAATTATTATATTTATCGCCGCAGGATCAATTCTGTTCTCCGCAATCCTGTTGCCCAGACCCAAGTCGTGCATGGAAAATGAGATCAGGTCTGCCAACTCAAGAAATGAACTCGACCAGATATAACCCTCTGGACGAATAATGCATATATTGAAGTAGCTCATGTCGCGTCAACGAAAATAAAATGACTGGGGATGGGCCTGCGGAACTGGCGAACGTGCCATCAGGCTGCCATCGACCGTGACCGCCCCGGGGGGCGCAACCGCTACGCAGGCGCGCGCGCGCCGCCGTCGCTCAGCCAGACGTTCGCGGCGATCGCACCCTGCAGTGCGCTCAGCAACTTGCCCCGCTCCAGGGGCTTGTTCAGGCGCGCATCCATGCCAGCCTCCAGGCACTGCCGCAGGTCTTCGTCCCTCGTCATGGCCGTCACGCCGATGACGGGCACCGTCGCGAGTCTCGCCAGCCGCTCATCGCCAGACCGAGCCAGCCCGCGTATGGCACGGGTCGCGACCAAGCCATTCATCACCGGCATGGAAACGTCCATCAAGATGACGTCGAACCGATCGGTAGACGCCGCACGCAGGCCCTCGGCGCCGTCGTAGGCCTGGTGGACCGTCGCGCCGGCCTCCTTCAGCCACAGGGCCAGCAGCTTTTGGTTGATGCGGTTGTCATCGACCACCAGGATGCGCTGGTCCGCCAGCACGGAGCGCGTTTCGTCGAGTTCCGCTGAGCGCGTGTCAGCGACCAGTTCACCGTTGTCCGAGCGTTGAAGCACGACGATGAGGGTGAACACCGAGCCCTTGCCTGGCCGGCTCGTCACGCGGATGCTGCCGCCCATGGCCTCGCACAGTTCGCGGCACAAGGTCAGCCCCAGGCCGGTGCCGCCGAAGTCGCGGTTGACCGTGTCATCGCCCTGGCTGAAGGGTTCGAAGATGCTGTTCAGCGCGCTCGGCTCGATGCCGCGGCCGCTGTCGGCCACAGACACGATCACCTCCAGATTACCGGCGTTGGCTTTCAGCGGCTTGCACTCGGCGTGCACGCGCACCCAGCCCTGGGCCGTGAACTTGATCGCGTTGTGGATGAGGTTGTTCAAGACCTGCTGCAGCCGCTGCGCATCGCCGATCACCAGACACGGCCCGGCGTGCCTGAGCAGTTCCAGGCGCAACCCCTTGGCCTGGGCGGCACCCTGCGCGGCACGCACGACCTTGTCCACGAACCCGCTGAGGTCAAACGACACCAGCGACAGCGAGAAATTCGCGTCCTTCAGGGAAGACAGATCGAGGATGTCATCGGTCAGCTGACGCAACTGCCGGGTGCTGGTTTCGACGTCGGCGATCCACTCGGATTGCTGCTCGGTCAGGCCGCTGCGCGCGATCACATCGACCATGCCCATGATGCCGTTGAGCGGCGTGCGGATCTCGTGGCTCACCGAGGCCACGAAGCGCAGCTTCATGTCGGACTCGCGCCTCGAGCGCTGCATCTCGACGCTCAGCTGCTCCTTGGCCAGTGACAGGCTGAGCATCGTCGCGCGCAACTGATCGTTGGCGCGCACATAGCCGCTCACGTCGGCGTAGGCGTGCACGGTGTGACCCGAGCTCAGGTGCCGCGAGTTGATTTCGACGTACCGATCGGCGCCGATTTTCACGACCCGGTGCCACTCGGGGCCGGTCCCGGCCTGGGCCTGCGCATTCATGGCCGGGGGGATGTGCAGATCATGGTGGTCCAGTTCGACATCGCCGCGCCGCACCTGGAATTCCAGCACTTGCGCAAACGGCTGCTGGGCACACACCACGCCTTCGGGGAAATCGAGGATGCTGCGGGCCTGCGAATTGAACAAAACGATGCGGCCGTCGGCGTCGACCATCACCAGGCCTTGCGGCATGGAGCTGACCGCATCGTCGAGCTGTGCTTCGACCCGCGCCATGCGCGCCGCGTTCGCCTCGGCGAGCGACTGCAAGTGTCTATGGGCGGCAGCGTTGGCGCTGGCCAGGTCTTTTTCGAGGCGCTTGCGATCGGTGATGTCGGTGGAGATGCCGCACAGGCCCACGACCTCGCCGGCCGCGTTGCGCACGGGGCTTTTCACCGACCAGTAGATCAACTCCTGGCCGGTCGCCGCGTGGATGTTGCGTTCTTCCTTTTGCAGCGTGCAGCCCTCGCGCAGCACGCGGCGGTCGTTGGCGATCAGCTCATCCGACCGATCCAGATCGAAGAAGTGGCTGTCGTCGCGCCCGAGGATCTGCTCGATGGGCACACCAAACAGCTGGCGCACCTGCTCGTTCACGTACAGGTACCGGCCCGCCGCGTCCTTGGTGAAGACGTAGGCTCCGGTCTGATCGAGCACGGTTTGCATGCCCCGCAGCAGCTCACGCATGCGCGAGAGCTCGGAGTCGTCGAGCGTCGTCTGCGCTGGCATCAGTGGACCCTCGGGGTGTTGCATGAGCTGACGTTGTTGAGCCAGCCCTGCGCTTCGATCACCTCGCTCAGGGTGCGCAGAAACTTGCGCCGCTCCAGAGGCTTGCCCAGGTGCGCGTCCATGCCGGCTTCCAGGCACTGCTGCAGGTCTTCGTGACGGGCCATGGCCGTCACGCCGATGATGGGAACCGACGCCAGTTGCTGAAGCCGCACATCGCCCGTTTGACCCAGCAGGCGTATCGCCCGGGTCGCCTCCAGGCCGTTCATCACCGGCATCGAAACGTCCATCAAGATGGCGTCAAACAGCTCGGCAGACGCGGCGCGCAGCCCCTCGGCGCCGTCGCGGGCCACCTGGAACCTCGCGCCGGCTTCGGTCAGCCAGATGGACAGCAGCTTCTGGTTGATGCGGTTGTCGTCGACCACCAGGATGCGCTTGCCCTCCAGGCCCCAGCCTTGATCGTCCAGCCCTGCCGATTGGGTGTCCTGGAAGTCTGCGGCGTGGTCGGAGCGTCGCAGCTTGACCATGAAGGTGAACACCGAGCCGTGCCCCAGCCGGCTGGCGACCCGAATGGTTCCGCCCATCGCTTCGCACAACTCGCGGCACAAGGCCAGGCCGAGACCGGTTCCTCCGAAGTTTCGATTGGTGGATTCGTCACCCTGGTGAAAGGGTTCGAAGATGCTGTTCAACTCGGCCGTGGCGATGCCCCGGCCGCTGTCGCTGATGGAAATGACCACCTCCACCGTCCCGCCCGGATCTGCAAGTCGCCACTCGGCATGCACCCGCACGGCACCCTGGGTGGTGAACTTGATCGCGTTGTAGATGAGGTTGTTCAGGATCTGCTGCAACCGGTGGTCATCGCCGCTCACCATGCACGGCCCATCGCGCATGAGCAGTTCCAGCCGCAGACCCGCCGTGAGCGCGGCACCCTGCGCGGCGCGCACGGCCTTCGTCACGCAGGCGTTGAGCTCAAACGACACCGGCGCCAGCGAGAACTTCGCGTCCTGCAGCGAAGACAGGTCGAGGATGTCGTCGGTCAGCTGACGCAACTGGCGCGTGCTGGTCTTCACGTCGGCGATCAACTCGGCCTGCCGTTCGGTCAGGCCGCTGCGCGCAATCACATCGACCATGCCCATGATGCCGTTGAGCGGCGTGCGGATCTCGTGGCTGACCGAGGCCACGAACCTGAGCTTCATCTCGGAGTCCCGACGGGCGCTTTTCAACTCGGTGTTCAGTTGATCCTTGGCCATCGTCAAGCCCAGCATCGTCGCGCGCAGCTGATCGTTGGCGTGCACGTAGCCGGTCACGTCGGTGTAGGTGTGAACGGTGTAGCCCGAGTGCATGCGCCGCGAGTTCATCTCGACATGTCGCCCGTCGCGCGTGTTCACGGTGCGGCTGACCGAACCGTCAGGCTGATCGCGCTGCCATTCGATCGCCGATGACGGTGCGCTGCGCTCAGCGTCACCGCCGTCGAGCTCACCGCGCTCGGTCTGTGATTCGAGCAGGTCCGCAAACACATCCTGCGGATCCAGCGTGCCTGCCGGCAGATCGAGGATGCGTCGGGTCTGCGGGTTGCACAACACGACACGCCCCTCGGCATTGACCATCACGAGGCCTTGCGACAT
Source organism: Burkholderiales bacterium (assembly GCA_947451035.1). Classification (GTDB taxonomy): domain Bacteria; phylum Pseudomonadota; class Gammaproteobacteria; order Burkholderiales; family Burkholderiaceae_C; genus PBB1. Next base: position 15,337 of record CANFXR010000021.1, on the reverse strand, counting down.
CGAACTCACGGCGTCTTCGAGCTGGGCCATGAGCGCCACGACCCGTTCATCGGCGGCCTGCGTGGCGGCCAGCGCTTGCTCGGCCCGGCGGCGCTCGAACACGGCTTGCTCCAGGCTGTTGCCCAGCGGGGCCATCATGGCCTCGAGTCCTTGCGCCACCCGCAGCGCTTCAGCCTTGAACCGGTCGTTGGCACGGCACAAAAGCTGGAGGAAGGTGATGGACATCGCCCCGGTCAACATGACCCGGAACAAGTGGGGGTAGTCCATCTGCCCGGCCAAAGCCAGGAACACCAGCGGCGGCGTCGCGACCAGGCTTGCCAAAGACAGCGCCAGCGCCACGCGGGGTGCGGCCACCGAATGCAGCGCGATGATGACCGCGCCCAGGAAAAGAGTGGGCAGTGTGCCGTTGATCAGCACGGCACAGCTGTAGATGACCGCGACGACCGTTGCCAGCAGCGCCGTGTGGATTTCCGCCGGACCGCGATGGACCCAGCCATGCAGCCCGATCAGTAACAAGACGATGCCCGCCACCAGCATGATTTCCGGATGGCGAGCCTGTCCCTGAACCAGCTGGCCAAACACGGCGAGGATCGCCCATCCCAGGATGCACAGCAGGCCGATCGGCAGCGTGACCGCCACGCGTATGCGCGCACTCAGCTGCTCTGCCTTGGCGAGGAAGCTGTGCATGCTGTGCAGCAGCTGCCTGGCCTGGCCGACAGCCAATGTGGGGTCCATGGCGTCGGCCACAGGCTCGTGGATGGGCGCGCCCTTGGCGGCCGGTTGACTCATGTAACAGCCGTGGCCGGCCCGGAACTCAGGATCTGCACGACCACCTCCAGCTCGCGCAACATGGAGGCCGCCGCCATGGGCAGGTCGACCGGCTCGCCGGCGCGCAGCGCGCGCTCGAGTTCGCGCGCCAGACGCTGGCCGCGCGCCGCACCCACCACGCCCAGCGTGGTGCCGAGTTCGTGACTCACGCGCATGAGCGGCTCACGGCCCCTTTCCAGCGCGCGCGCAATGGCCTCACGGATCGTCGGTACCTCGTCGAGGAACACCGCGACGAGCTCGAAGTAGCCCTCCTCGTCGATCTGCAGGTCTTCGATCACATGCTGCATGTCGATCACCGGGGCAGCGGAGTGGGGAGCCGGGGCGTTGAAGTCATTCATGGGCTGTCAAGGGGCAGGGGGTTTGCTGGGGGTAAGGGCGATGAGCGGCAGAGCACGGTGGTCGTGCGATCCGTCCGGTGGCGGCATCTCGGACATGACTCGCACCATGCGCTGGAACAGCACATCGCGCTTGATCGGCTTGGTGACGTAGCCGTTCATGCCCGCAGCGATGCACGCTTCGCGGTCACCCGACATCGCGTGGGCTGACACGCCGAGGATGGGCACGTTGGCAAAACGCGGCGAGTCCAGCCCCTTGGACGCCGCCAGCGCACGGATGGCGCGTGTGGCGTCCAGGCCGTTCATCACCGGCATCGAGATGTCCATGAGGATGATGTCGAACGGTTCGGCGACCACGGCGGCCACCGCCGCCTCGCCATCGAACGCCTGCGTCACCGCCGCGCCGACCGACTTCAACCAGCCCAGCAGCAGCGTCTGGTTGACACGGTTGTCGTCGACCGCGAGCACGCGCGCACCTTGCAGCAACGCCAGTTGCACGTCTTCGGAGGGCTGGGTATCGACGAACGGCGACATGCCGTAAGCGACCTCGCAGCGCACCAGGAACGTGAAGATCGTGCCGCCGCCCGGGCGGGCTGCCGCGGCGATGTGACCGCCCATGCCATGACACAGCTCGCGGCACAGCGACAGGCCCAGGCCGCTACCGCCGAAGGCGCGGCTGACCGACTCGTGGGCCTGGGAAAACGGATCAAAGATGTGCGGCATGCGCTCTGGCGGGATGCCTTGGCCGGAGTCCTCGACGGTGACCCACACGTTGCACAAGGCCTCATCCGCATTGGCCTGCTCGGTGCGGATGTCGACCGAGATGAAACCGGTTTCGGTGAACTTCAGCGCGTTGTCGAGCAGGTTGTTGAGCACCTGGCTGATGCGAAAGGCGTCGCCCATCAGCATGGGCTGTGGCGTGTTCCAGTGAACGCTCAGCGTGACGCCCTTCAATTGCGCCGCAGCGATGAAAACCTGAACCGTGCGGCCGAGTTGCTCGCGCACGTCAAAAGGCACGCTCTCGAACTCGAGCTTGCCGGCTTCGATCTTGGACAGGTCGAGCACATCGTCGAGCAGCGCGCGCAGTTGGCGCCCGGCCATGCGTGCGGTTTCGAGGAGCTCTTGCTGCTCATGGTCCAGCGCAGATCGAGACAACAGGTCGAGCATGCCGAACAGCCCGTTGAGCGGCGTGCGGATCTCATGGCTGACGGTGGCCAGAAAACGGCTCTTGGCCTCGTTGGCGTGCTTGACCTTGCCCATCGACTCCTGGACCGCCGACTGGGCAGAAATCTCGGCCGTTCGGTTGAGTCCCTGGATCACCAGCCAGGGCGCGTCTTCGACGAACACGACATGGCTGCTCAGGCGCATCGGGATGTGCGCCGCGTGGACCGAACTCACCTCGGCATCGAGCACGCGACGCGAGAGCGGGTGTGGCCCGACGAGCCAGCCTGAGCTCTTGCCCGCGGCCAGATCGGGCCCGACGAACGCCATCAAGGTCGCGGGAACCGGCTCGCCGACCAGCGTATCCCCGTCGGGCGACCACAGCTGGTTGGCCGCGCTGTTGCTGACCAGGATGCGGCCGTTGGCATCACAGGCGATCACGGCCTCGGCCGCCTCGTCCAGGACGCCTTGCATCAGGGCGATCATTCGTTTCTTGCCGCTCGACCTGGCTTGAGCCATCGCCACCATCTGCCGGGTCGCGTGGCGCGCGAGGATCAACTCGGTGCTGGCCCACCAGGGCAGCTTGCGCGAGCAGCAGGGCCCACGGCCCGGGTGGCACGCTTCAGGGTGCTCGCTCAGCCGCTGCAGCTCGCGCACGTTGAGCCTCCAGATCACGAAGAACAGCGCCAGAAACAGCAACGGTGGAGCGCCAATCAGGGCTTCGTCCTTGATCCACTGAGATTCGCGGCCCCTGGGGGCTAAGGCGCTGGTGTCGACCTCGACCGCGGCCACGCCCAGCTTGAAACCGAGGGGCCCCCATTGGATGACCCGCCGCTGCTCGAGGTCGACCTGCGAGCCCGCACGACGCGCATCGCCGTGCGGGACCACAGGGACCTTGCCGTGCGGCAACTCGCCGCGGCGGTAGATCAACGCACCATCACCGTCGCGCCAGACCTGAATCGACACGATCTTGGGGCTGGCGTCCAGCTTCTCGAGGGCCGCGATGAAACCGGCCTCGTCAATGGAGCCCTTACGGATGGCGCGGATGTTGTCGATCCAATCTTCCGCCTCGATCAGCGCGCGAGAGGCCTCGGCGTCACGGTCGAGCGCACGCAGGTGCGACAGGCTCACCCAGAAGAAGATCAGGATGCAGATGGTGCTCAGGAGCAAGCACCCCTGCAGCAGCGTCATGCCGAAAATCGGGCGCGCATCGGCGCCCAGGCGCCAGTCCGGGATCGGCTCTTGCGGGGAGGAGTCGGGCGAGTCAGCCATGCGGGCTCAGTGTGCCGATGCGGCAACCGCCGCGAAGACTTCGCCACCATCGAAGTGGCGCTTGATGCGCAGCAGGCTGTCGAAGGCTGACTCGAAAGCATCGACCACGGCCGGGTCGAAGCGTTTGCCGCTGTCGGCCTTGATGACGCGGCGGGCGCGCTCGGCCAGCCACTGGGGCTCGTAAGGACGCACGGTCGTCAGCGCGTCGAAGGTGTCGGCCACCGCCACGATGCGTCCGGACAGCGCGATGTGCTCGCCCGACAGGCGCAGCGGGTAGCCGCTGCCGTCCCAGCATTCGTGGTGGGACAGCGCGATTTCGGCGGCCAGTTGCATGGCTTCTGAGGGCGAATCACGCAGCAGCTCGTAGCCGGTGATGGTGTGCTGCTGCATGGCCACGCGGGCCTCGTCGTCGAGCTGCTCGCCCTTGCCCTTGCGCAGCACGTCGTCACGGCAGCCGATGTTGCCGATGTCGTGCAGCGGCGCGGCTTCCATCAGCTGGTCTTGCTGCGCGATGCTCAGGCCGTAGGCGTGCGCAATGGCCGCGGCGTAGAACGCCATGCGCGTGGTGTGCTTGCCCGTGCGGTCGTCGCGAAAGGCGGCCACCTTTTCGAGCATGCGCAGCATGGGCACATCGTCGCGCGGCGCGCCGGTCTTTGCAGGCGCCGCCCGGCTGCTGCGCGGCACGACCAGCGGCGAGAAATCGGACTGGAACCGGCCATGCAGCGGCACGGTGGACAAGCGCGCGAGGTTGCGCACCTTCAGCGTGAATTCCTGCGGGTTGACGGGCTTGGCCAGCACCTCGATCGCCCCGGCTCGATAGGCCGAAAGACGCATCGACTCCAGGTCCTCGGCCCCCGACACCATGGCCACCGGCGTGTGCAGCGTGGTGCCGGCCGCTTGAAGCTGCCCCAGCAGTTCGATGCCATCCAGGTCGGGCATCAGGTAGTCGACCAGCAGCACGCTGGGCGGCTCGAGCTTGAACGCCGCCAGCGAGGCGCGCGGGTCGGTGTGGGTGCGCACATCGGGAAAGCCCGCGCGCTCCAGCAGGATGCGCATGTGCAGCAAGGCAATGGGGTTGTCGTCAACGATTCCGATATAGGGCACGAAAAACTTTCAGAGAAATCTGACTGCGCTCAGACAAAGCTGACTGTGCCCCAACCTCGCATCGCTCGGCAAGGATTTGCCGGCGTCAAGTATTCAATTTTGTGAATAAGTGTGACAAAAGAAATAAACCAATGAAAGTGTACTAAATAATTAAACCGTTAATTAAGTGAATTTCGTCTGAGTCAGTGGCTACGTGCCGGTGGCTGCCGGCGACAGGCTCACGGCGTACCGGTTCAGCAGCCAGACCATTTGCTCGAAAGCATCGGCGGTGTCCCAGGCGAGCTGGCGCTCGGCGGGCGACAGATCGGGCGCGCGCTGCCACAGCGTCTCGCGCAGGCCCGCCATCAGCGCCGAGCGGTCACTGGTGAGCGCCATCAGCAGGGCCGCAGAGCCGTCGTCGAAGGCCGTCATTTCATCGGCCACGGTGCTCGTCAAGGCGTGGGCGGATTCGGCAAGGGTCGTGGCGAAACCGCTCACCGCTGGCGTGCGTTGCAGCGTTTGCAGCCCGCCGGCCAATGCTGCGAGCGCCTCATGCAAGGCCTTGAGCGTTTGGTTGGTGTTCCACAGGCGCATCAGGCGGTCCAGGTCATCGGGTTGGTTGCGCAGGTCGAGGCGGCTCTTGAGGAAGTTGTCGATCACTGCGATCAACTCGTCACCGGACTTGCGCAGCACGCCCGGCGCAGGCCCGGTCACCGCCGGCGGCGTGCGCGCAGCGTCGGCAACGCCGTCGCCGCAGACCTGGCCCAGGAAAGACGGCAGGCGCTGGAGCAGCCGAAGCTGCTCTTGCTCCACCATGGAAACGGCCGCCAGTGCTGCGAGGCCGTCGTTGAACTGGATGAAGCGCGGCTTGCTCAGCGCTTCTTCGGTCGTTTGCGGGCTCAGCCGCTCGAGCAGCGCGAGCAGCGGTGTGCTGAAGGCCGTAGCCACCGTGGCCGAGACGATCTGGAACATCCAGTGCACGCCCGTCAGTTGCAGCGCGGGGTCGGCGCTCAAGGAGCGCACCAGGGCCCCCACGGTCGGGATGCCGGCGTAGTGTTCGAGCATCAGCAACGGCAGCAGCACCGCCACGCCGATGGCCTTCATCACCAGTTGGTACACGTTGAGCTGGCGCGCCGTGCCGCTCAGCCCGGCGCCCTGGATGATGGTCTGGATGCCTGAGCCCAGATTGGCACCGACCACGATCAGGATGCCCTGGTCGGTGTCCAGCACCCCGGCGACCACCAGCGCCAGTGCGATCACCGAAACCGTCTGGCCCTGGATGACGACCGCCAGCGCCGCGCCGGCGACAAAGCCCCACAGGTAGAACTCATTCGCCCAGCTGAGGATGTCGCGCAGCCGCTGGGAGCTGCGCAGCGGCACCGCGGCATGGGTCATGAGCTCCACGCCGTACAGCAGCAGCAGCAGCCCCAGCATGGCGGCGATCAGGTCGCGGTACTTCGCGTTGCGCTCGCCGCCCATCAGGAAGACGATGCCGAGCGCGCCAATGCCGAGCATGATGACCGGAGCGATGTCCAGCGACACCAGCAAGAGCCGCAGCGTCGAGCCGGCATACGACCAGGTGACGATGGGCATCGCGCTGCGCACGGTCACCGCGCCGGCGCTCACCAGACCGATCACGATGAACGTCACGGCATTGGTGCTCTGGATCACGGCACCGGCGGCGATGCCGGTGAGCATGGACTTGAGCGGATGCCCGGTGGCGCGCGCGGCCATCCGGTGGAACCCGGCGCCGGCGACCAGCTTCATGTGGGCCGTCAGGAACTGCGTCCCGATGAATATGAAACCCAGCCCGGCGAACAACTCGATGGCGGTCATCGGTCTGGGCCTCAGGTGATGCGGGTCGGTCTGTCACGCACGCCGAACAAGCGCCAGGCGTCTTTCGCCGCGGTGCGCTTGACCCACCGCCACAGCCGCCAGCCCAGCAGCACGCCGACGATGGCGGCGTACACACCCCACTCGGCGAAGTTGTGCTTGGCTGCGCGCATCCAGAAGAAGTGCAGCAGCGCGAGCAACGCGGCGGCGTAGATGGCGCGGTGCAGCTGCTGCCAGCGCACCGCCCCCAGCGCCTTGATGGCGCGGTTGAATGAGGTGGCCGCCAGCGGCAGCATCAGCAGCAACGTCGTCGTGCCCACCAGAATGAACGGGCGCTTGGCGATGTCCTTGACGATGGCCTCGACCTCGAAGTTCTGGTCGAGCCAGCCGTAACTCAGGAAGTGCAGCGTGCCGTAGAAAAAGGTGAACAGCCCCAGCATGCGGCGAAACCGCGCGAGGCCGGGCGCGCCCAGCACGTGCCGCACGGGCGTGATGGCCAGCGTGATGCACAGAAATCGCAGCGTCCAGTCACCGCTGGCGCGAATCAGCGCTTCGGCCGGATTGGCGCCCAGGGCGTCGGTCCAGGCCCGGTACAACAACCACGCGAGTGGCAACAGGCAGCTTGTGAACAGCAGGGGTTGGGCCGCGCGGTGCCGCAGCATGGGCGTGTCGCTCAAAAGAACTTCTTCAAGTCCATGCCGGCGTAGAGCTGGCCGACTTGCGGCTCATAGCCATTGAACATGGCGGTGGGGCGCTTCTTCTTGAACAGCCCGTCTTCGCCGATACGTCGCTCGGCGGCCTGGCTCCAGCGCGGGTGGTCGACGTTGGGATTGACGTTGGAATAAAAGCCGTATTCGCTGCTCGCCGCCTTGTTCCAGCTGGTACGCGGCTCGGCTGCGACGAAGCGGATGGCAACGATGGACTTGGCGCTCTTGAAGCCGTATTTCCAGGGCACCACCATGCGCACCGGCGCGCCGTTCTGGTGGGGCAGCACCTCGCCATACAAACCGAAGGCGAGCAGCGCGAGCGGGTGCATGGCCTCATCGAGCCGCAGGCCTTCGACGTAGGGCCACTGCAGCACGCGCGTGCTCAGGCCGGGCATGGTCTTCGGGTCGGCTTGCGACACGAACTCGACGTATTTGGCGTTGCCGGTGGGCTCGACGCGCTTGATCAATTCGGCCAGCGAATAGCCGATCCAAGGGATCACCATCGACCAGCCTTCGACGCAGCGCAGCCGGTAGATGCGCTCTTCCATCGCGCTGAGCTTGAGCAACTCGTCGATGCCCCAGACGCGGGGCTTTTTGACCTCGCCTTCGATGCTCACGGTCCACGGCCGCGTCTTGAGGGTGCCGGCGTTGGCCGCCGGGTCGGACTTGTCGGTGCCGAACTCGTAGAAGTTGTTGTACGAGGTGACGTCGCCGTACGACGTGAGCTTGTCCATCGTCAGGCCGCCGGGCAGCGCGCTGCGCGCGCCGGCCAATGCGTCGAGCTTGCCGGCGCGCGTGGTCTGCGCCAGCGCCTCGCGGCCCGCCCACGCCGCGAGCGACAGACCGCCGGCACCCGCGGCCATGGCCTTGATCAGGTTTCGGCGTTGCTCGTAGACCTGACGCGGCGTGATGTCGCTGCTGACGGGGTGGTCGAAACCACGGTCCTTGAGGAAGTTCATGGCGGCCTTTCGCGGGACTCAGATCACATCGTCTGAGCCGGGCGGCGCGAACAGGTTCAACGAATTGCGCGATGCGCGGTCGCGAAAACTCTTGCGCGCGAACAACTTGGCCTGCGCTTCGGCGGGCAGGTCGGTGATGTTGAGGATGTTCTTGACGAGCAAGGTGTCGATCACGTCTTCGATCACCCGCACGAAGTCGGCGTCCAGGCTCGAGTAAGGGTCGGCGCCAGACGCGCTGCGACCCACGAAGGCCTGCACGTCGGGGTGGCTGTCCGCGAGGAACTCCTGCGCGCTGTTCTCAGGGTGGCGGTGCAGGCTGTCGATCTGCGCGTCGGCGTTGCGGCGGATGTAGGGCATGGTGGTGACAATCCAGGACTCGAGCGCACTGTAAGCCCCCGCTGCCGAAGTGGCGGGCACAAAAAAGCCGGTCAGCGACCGGCTTTTTCAGGAAGACGCTGCGGGTCAGTGCAGACCGGCGATGTAGTCGGCCACGGCCTTGATCTCGAGGTCGTTCATCTTGGCGGCCACACCGGTCATTTGCAGGCTGTTCTTGCGCACACCGCCGCGGAAGGCGGTCAACTGCGCCAGCGTGTAGTCGGCGTGCTGGCCGCCAATGCGTGGGTACTGGGCAGGAATGCCGGCACCGTTGGGGCTGTGGCAACCGGCGCAGGCCGGAACGCTGCGGTCGGCGATGCCGCCACGGTAGATCTTTTCGCCCAGCGCCACGGTGTCCGAGTTCTTGGCGAAGCCGGGCTTGGCCTTCAACGAGCCGTAGAACGCGGCGATGTTCTTCATGTCGGCCTCGCTCAACGAGGCGGCCATGCCGCTCATGATCGGGTTCACCCGTTTGCCGGCCTTGAACTCGGTCAACTGCTTGACCAGGTACTCAGGGTGCTGGCCCTGCAAGATGGGCTGAGCCGGACTGCCGCGCGAGCCGTCCTGGCTGTGACAGCCGGCGCACATGGCGGCACTGGCCTGGCCCTTGGCCAGATCGGGCTTTTCAGCGGCGGGGGATTCGTTGGCAGACGCGCTGACGGCGAGCGAAGCGAGAAACCAACAGGACAGCAAAGCGGACGCGAACTTCATGACAGGTGCCAGGCAGGTTTGGGAATGGCCGCGATTCTACAATCGCAGTTTTCGATCGCCTCCATGACCGCGAGTTCTCCCATCAGCCCACCGGTCCCAACCCGTGCGGCGCAAGAAAAACTGGCGCTGGGCTGGACGCACACGGCGCGCTTTCTGACCACCGCCAGCAAGCTGCCAGAACTGCCGCAATCCGAGTTGCCCGAGATCGCCTTCGTGGGTCGATCGAATGCGGGCAAGTCGACGGCCATCAACACGCTCACGCAGCAAAAACGCCTGGCCTTCGCATCGAAGACGCCGGGGCGCACACAAAACATCAACCTGTTCGAGCTCGGTCCCAAGACCGAAGCCAACACGCTGTTTGCCGACCTTCCGGGCTATGGCTACGCCGCCGTGGCGCGCGGTGCCAAGCTGCGCTGGCAGCAGGTGATGGCCGATTACCTGGACGTGCGTCGCAGCCTCGCAGGTCTGGTGCTGATGGTGGATTCGCGGCTGGGCTTTACCGATCTCGACCGGCAGTTGCTGAGCTTCGTGGCGCCTCGCGTGGGCAACGGCTCGGTCAAGTTGCTGGTGCTGCTGACCAAGTCCGACAAGCTCAACCGCAGCGACGGCGCCCTCGCGCTGATCGCCGCCCAGGAGGCGCTCAGCGAGTTGACCACCGAGGAGGCGGACGTGAACGTGGCGCTGTTTTCGGCGCTCAAGAAAAGCGGCGTGGGCGATGCCGCGATGCTGCTGCACAGCTGGATTCACACGGCCGGTGAGGCCGTCGCCGCTCCCTCAGGGCCGGCCGAGGTATAGGTACAGCGCGGTCTCGCCGCGCGGTGCGTAGGTCAGCCCCAGGTACAGCGGCCCGAGTGCGGTGTCTGCACCAACGAACAGGCTCGATCCGAAGCGCAGATCCGACAACGACACATCGCGCTCGCGCTGCCAGGCATTGCCCGCTTCGAGCGAGCCGCCCATGAAGAACCCGCGGGTGAGCAGCGGCATCGTGTCCAGCCGGTGATAGGCCATGAGCCGGCCCAGCAGCACTTGGCTGCCGGCCAGCTGGTCTTGCCGGTAGCCCGACAGGCGGTGGAAACCCCCCAGCGTGTAGCTGTAGCGATCGAGCTTCGACAGGTCGTTGCCGCCGGCGCTCTGAGCGAGGACGTAGGTGTTGAGGGTCGTGCGCCCGAAGCTGATGGCGGCCGTGCCGTCGAGCTCGACGCGGGTGAAGTCCTCGCTGTGGCTGGGCTGCGAGAGCTGCCGTTTTCCCGTGATGGCGGTGGCTTCGAGGCGGTAGCCGCGGGTGGGGAAGTTGACGTAGTCCAGCTGATCGAGGATGGCGCCCAGGCGCATGCCGGTTTCGTGTCCGCGGACGGCTTCGTTGCTGGACTGGGCCTCGGCCGAGATCAGATCCGGGCGCAGGTGAAACGCGACGTAGCTCAGCCCGAGCCGCAACTCGCCGAACTTGCCCCAGGGTTGGCCGAGGTCGAGGCCGAGTCGTCCCTGGCTGCGCGTGAAACGACCCCGCTCGTGGCCGGAGTCGGCGTCGAAGACGGTCAGTTCCCGGCGTTGTGCTTCGGCGTAAGCGGCGATGAACCAGTCGCTGCCCAAACCCTTGAACAGGTTCAAGGGGTGGAGCAGTTCGGTGAACAGCCGCGGCGTCTGGCCGATCTGCGCAAAGCTGCGCCATTCGGTGCCGGTGGAATTCAACCAGCGCCGGTTGTGGATGACCTTGATGTTGAAGGCGCTGTCGCCGCGGAAGTCGGTGAACAGATCGAGCCCGACGCGAAAGTAGTTCGGCCCCCAGGGCTTTTCTTCGAGGTCGAACAGCAGGCCTTCGCCTTCGGGGGTGCGCAGCAGGCGAAAGTCCGAGCGGGTGTAGTCGCCGCTGGCGGCCAGTTGCAGCGCATCCCGCTCGGCCTTGCCTTCGTCGAAGGCTTCGCCGGGCGTTGATTCGAGTTGATCGGCCAGACGCTGCGGGCGGGTGAGCTTGGTGCCTTCGAAGCGGATGAACCCGATGCGCACGTCCTCGACGGTGGGCGCGCTGTGCACGGCCTGCCATTGCCGGTAGGCGCTCGCGTCCACAGCCAGCGCGGCCAGCCGCTTGAGTTGCGGTTGAACGCCGGCCTGGCCGCGATCGATCAGCTCGCGGGTCTTGTCGAAATCGCCTGCGGCCAGCGTGCCCAGATCGGGCGTGATGAGCACATCGACCGGCTTGAGCAGGGCCAGGCTGCGCTGCACGTTTTGCTCGGTGAGGATGCTGATCATCTGCCCGGTGAGGCCGCCCACCGAGGCCAGCGTTTCGCGCGCGGCCAGCGGCGAGCCGATGTTGACGGCGATCACCACGTCGGCGCCCATGTCGCGGGCAACGTCGATGGGCAGGTTGTCGACCAGCGCACCGTCGCCCAGGATCAGTCCGTCGAGCTCGGTGGGCGCAAACACCCCGGGCACGCTCATGCTCGAGCGCAGCGCCAGCGCGAGGTCTCCATGGGTCAGGATCACCGGCGCGCCGGTCTCCATGTTGGTGGCCACCGCGCGAAACGGGATCGCGAGCCGGGCAAAGTCATGCACATCGCGAACCGGCATCGTGTAGCGCCGCAGCAGTGTTTCCAGGCCGCGCCCGGACAACGCGCCCAGAGGCGTGCGCAGTTCGCCCTCGCGCATGCCGAACTCAAGCACCGGCGAGAACTGGAAATCTTCTTCCTTGCGGCGCTGGCTGAGCAGCGGGCGCTCGACGCGGTTGGCGAAGATCTCGTCCCACTTGATCATCATCAGCTGGGTTTCGATCTGCGCAGCGCTCATGCCGCTGGCGTACAGGCCGCCCACGATCGCGCCCATCGACGTCCCGGCGATCACGTCGATCGGGATGTGCTCATGCTCGAGCATCTTGAGCACGCCCACATGTGCCAGGCCGCGCGCACCGCCACCTGACAGCACCAGGCCGATGCGCGGGCGCGCTGTCTGGGTTTGGCTGGCGGAACTGGCCGCGGCATCGACCGCCGGCAACTCGCCAGCCATGGCCGCGAGGGCCAGTCCCGACCCGGCCACCACCCCCAGCCACCGCGCAGCCCGCCGCAACGCACCCATGCCGCTGCGCCGTGTCACGGGGAGTCGGTGAGCTTTCGAGCCACGCGGTCCACCGCGCGCTGCAGCAGGCTCAGGTCGGGCAGCGGCTTGATCAGGCCCTCGCGTCCCAGACGCCGCAGGGCCTCGCCGGTGATCGAGTGGGGGCAGCCTGCAGTTTCTCCGGCGAACAGGAACAGCCGTGCCGATTCGCTGCGCCACAGCAACTGCACCGCTTGCCAGCGCCCGCGCAGGAACCATTGGCACGGCGCGGCGGTGATGATCGTTTCGGTGAGTTCGGCAGGCATCGTGTGCGCCGAGTCCGTGATGGCCAGCATGTCGGCAGGCACGGTGTCCATCGAGTTCACGTCGATCAATGACTCCCGGTACGCGGCCTCCGGTGTTGGCCCGAGCCCCCCGCTGATGTCGTATGGCGTGGACGGCACGACGTCAGTCGCGGGGGCGCGGGACCGGGCTGCAAATCCGAGCAAGCCGGTGTGGGCTGTCATCAGATCGTCGAGCACGGCCTGCTGCTCGACTTCGGGCAAGGCGATCAAGGCCATGCCTGCGCGCAAACGCTTGAGCAGGCTGGGCAGCAAGCTGAACAGTTGCAGCCTGTTTTGAGGGTTGACCCGCAGGTTCAGGCTCACACGCAGATCGTCCGCGGTTTGCAGGTACGCCGCCGTGTGCTCGCTGTCGACACCGAAGCGCACGATGGACTCGGTGACCACGCGCGGCCACTCTTCGGTCATGAAAACAAGCGCCCTCGGGGCTGCACGGGTGGACCTGAACAACTCGGAAAACTGGGTCGACAGTTCCATTTGAAGCGACTCGCGCCGGTCGGTCAGCGCCAGGGCATCGATGACGCGTTGGGCCGCTTCGCGCTGCGCTTGCAACTGTGCGGCCAGGTGTTCTTCAAGGCGCGCCAAGCCGCTCACATAAAGCTCGGCCGTGGGCTGCTCGGCGGCGGCGATGTCGGTGACCAGCGAGTCGCTGAACGCCAGCAGGCTTTCGGCTCGGGGGTCTGCATCCTGGGGCCACAACTGCGCCGCCTGCGCGAGGCGGTTCATCAAGCGCCACACCGCGTGGTTGTCGTCATGGAGCATTTCGGGATCGGTGAGCGCGACGCGCAAGGCCGACACCTGCAGCCGCGCCATCACCGCACGCGCGGCGGCGGACAGTTGCTCGTCGCACAGCATCGAATCGAACAGGCGCGACAGCAGCTCGACGATCTGTCGATCGATCACGTCGCTGGTGTGCGCCAGCAAGGACTGCGCAAACTCAGCCATGGGCTGCGCATCGAGTCGGGCAGATCCTGCGGATTGCGGTGCCTGCTCGGCGTGACCCCTCAGCAAGGCCTCGAGCCGTTGCAGAACTTCTTCGAAGGCCAGGGAGAACCGTGGCCCGTCCGTGGCCGCAGAGGCGGCCGCCACGGACGCCTGCGACCCGGCGGGAGCCGCAGCGCCCGATCTGGCGGCAGGCATGCGGCCCAGCAGTTGCCCCAGCCCCTGGGGCCCTGTTCTCCACGCCGCGCCCGGGTTGACGATGGAGCCGGGTGCGTGCACGGTGGTCCGATAGATGCTGGGCTCGACGCCTTGGGACTCCAGCCGGCTGCACGCGCCCGCCCAGGCCATCTTGAGCTGCTTGGCCAGACATCCGGTGGCCGAGCGAAACAGGAGTCGGCGCTGCACGGTGACGGGCGCGGCCGCGCAGGTGGCGTCCCACAACGCTTGCGCGTAGGCCGCGGGGCGCAACGGGTTGGAGTTGGCGCTGACGTGCGTCTGTCCGATGAGCGCCGATGTGAAGGTCTGCAGTTCACGCAGTTCCCATTCGGCGTTGAGGTCGATCGCTTGGACGGCCCGCGAGATCTCGATGTCGTTCTCGACGCGGGATTCGTCGAGCAATTGAAAGCCCTCGGAATTCCGTGTGGCATTGACGGCAGCGGGTGGCGCCGGCATCGCCCGGTCGGCCATGACGATGGTGCGCAGACTGTCGACGAACACCCGCGAGAACACGCGCGAACTGCGCTGCAAGGTCTCGAAGACCGCGGCCTGGAACAGCCGCTCGTCCCGGGTTGACGGTTCTGTCTTCGATGCTTGCTGCAGTTGCGACAGGGTCGCAGCCACCGTGCGGTCGATGAGCGCCGGCGTACGGGACAACTCGTCCTCGACAAAGCTCAGCATCATGGAATCGACCGACATGGTGATTTGGCCCAGGGTGGCCTGCGAATGGCCTGTTTGAAATTGCCGCGAATGCGTGAGTCTAGGCGCACGCCCCAACGAAAACAGGGCTGCTCACGCAGCCCTGTTCGGGATATCGACAGGCCCGGGATCCACAGGAACCCGAACTGGTCAGGACACTTACATGTCCATACCGCCCATGCCACCCATGCCGCCCATGCCGCCAGGCATACCGCCGGCGCCGGACTCGTCCTTCGGTGCTTCGGCGACCATGCACTCGGTCGTCAGCATCAGGGACGCCACCGACGCGGCGTTTTGCAGCGCCGTGCGGGTCACCTTGGTTGGGTCCAGGATGCCCATTTCGATCATGTCGCCATAGGTGCCGTTGGCTGCGTTGTAGCCGTAGGTGCCCTTGCCGGCCAGCACCGCGTTCACGACCACGCTTGGCTCGTCGCCGGCGTTTTGCGTGATGATGCGGATCGGCTCTTCGATGGCGCGCAGGATCAGCTTGATGCCGGCTTCCTGGTCAGGGTTGTCGCCCTTGATGACGCCAGCGGTCTGCTTGGCGCGCAACAGCGCCACGCCACCACCAGCCACGATGCCTTCTTCAACGGCTGCACGCGTGGCGTGCAGCGCATCTTCGACGCGGGCTTTCTTTTCCTTCATCTCGACTTCGGTGGCAGCGCCGACCTTGATCAGTGCCACACCGCCAGCCAGCTTGGCCACGCGCTCTTGCAACTTTTCGCGGTCGTAGTCGCTGCTGGCTTCTTCGATTTGCACGCGCACTTGCTTGACGCGGGCTTCGATGTCGGCAGCGGCACCCGAGCCGTCGATGATGGTGGTGTTTTCCT
>CANFXR010000020.1 GCA_947451035.1 Burkholderiales bacterium | reverse complement strand
TCATGGCGGGCTCGTGTCAGAAAAGGGAGGCAAGGAAATCGAGTCCGGAAACTCCGAGTGAACCGAAAGCGGCCGCAGCCAGACCCTCATGGATAATCGATTTTACAAACCGTCGTACGCGTTCGTGGCGCCGGCCATTTCCCTCAGCCCGCCCCGTCGCCTTTGTTCCCTCGTCCCACCGCCCATTCGCTGAGTTCTGGCGCGTTTGCCCCGCATGCCGCAGGACAGCACCGTTGCGTGTTGACGGCAGTCTTCTGGGCCGTTGTGCTGTTGATGGGAACGAGCCCGGCCCGAGCCCAGTGGGGCAAGCCCCTGCCCGGCACGCCTGCTGCGGCGGCCGCCGCAGCAGCAGCAGCAGCGACAGCAGCAGTGCCTGCGTCGGCACCGGTTGCCGCGCCGATGCTGTCAGGCGCGGGCATCGCCTTGAAGATCATCCCGTCGATTCAGTCCTTGCCGCGCGGTGAGGCGGGCAAGCAATTGCCCATCACGGTGCAGGCGCAGTCCATGCGCGGCCGCCCGGACATCGAGATGGTCGCCGAAGGGGACGCAGTGTTGCGCCGGGGAGAGCTGTCGATCCGGGCCGACCTGCTGAGTTATGACCAGGTCGAGGACCTGGCGCTGGCCCGCGGCAACGTTCAGATCCGCCAAGAGGGCAACCGCTACGGTGGGCCTGAACTGCAGCTCAAGGTCCAGCGCTTCGAGGGCTACTTCATCAAGCCCACCTACTTTTTCGGGCGCACGGGGGCCGGTGGCGTGGCCGAGCGCATCGACTTCATCGACAACCAGCGCTCGGTGGCCACCAACACCACCTACAGCAGCTGCCCCGCTGACGGCGGCGACAGGGCCTGGGAGTTGAGTACCTCGCGGGTGAAGATGGACTTCGAGGCCAACGAGGGGATTGCAGAAAATGCGGTGCTGCGTTTTCTTGGCGTGCCCATCCTGGCCGCACCCATCTTGCGGTTTCCGCTGACCGACGAGCGCAAGTCCGGGTGGTTGCCGCCCAGCATCGCGGTCGACAGTCGCACCGGATTGCAGGTGCAAATGCCCTGGTACTGGAACATCGCACCCAACCGCGATGCGACCCTCACGCCCCTGCTCAGCACCAAGCGTGGGGTGGGCTTGGGCACGGAGTTCCGTTACCTCGAGCCGAACTATCGCGGGCAACTCAACCTGGACTTCCTGCCTGATGACCAGGTCGCCAAGAGATCCCGGTACTCCTTCGGGGTTCGACACGAGATGCTGTTGGACGATCACACCGAGGTCAAGGTTCGTGCGCTGAGAGTGTCCGACGACAACTACTGGAAGGACTTCAGGCAGGAGTCGAATCCGGACCAGATCACGCCGCGCCTGTTGCTCTCCGACGTCCGCGCGACGCGACCGTTCGGCAACTGGACGACCTACGCACGGGTGCAGAGCTGGCAGGTGCTGCAAAACCCCGACAGCCGGTTCGAAACGCCCTATGAGCGCTTGCCACAGGTCGGCGCGAGGATCATCCAGCCGCTGGACTACGGCCTCGAGTTGGGCTTCGAAGGCGAGTTCAACCACTTCGTCAACCCGGCCGGAAACATCACGCCGAACCGCGTGGAGGGTTCCCGGCTGCATTCGTTGGCGTCCATCAGCATGCCGTGGCTGAACCCGGGCTGGAGCGTGACGCCGAAGATTGCGCTGAACGCCGCCTCCTATTCGCTCGACCGTCCGATGGCGGACGGCCGCTCGGAGGCCTCGCGCGTGATCCCGACCTTCAGCGTGGACGGTGGGATGGTGCTTGAGCGCGACACCAGCTGGTTTGGGCACGACTTGCGGCAGACGCTGGAGCCCAGGCTTTTGTACACCAACACGCCCTACCACCGGCAAGACGGTCTGCCCAACTTCGACTCCGCGGCGAAGGACGTCAACTTCGAGTCCAGTTTCAGCCAGAACACGTTCTCCGGCGTCGACCGCGTGTCCGACGCAAATCAGGTCACGGCGGGCGTCACCACGCGGCTGCTGGATCCGCGCACCGAAGGCGAGCTCATGCGCCTCGCCATGGTTCAGAGCTATCTTTTCAGCGACCAGCGCATCACACCCGACAACAAGCCGCTCACCCGGCGCGTCTCGGACCTGCTGCTGCTCGGCTCCACGAATCTGATTCCACTGTGGACGCTGAGCGGGTCGATGCTGTACCGGCCAGACGTGGGAAGGTCCGCTCGGTCCACCTTCGGTGCCAGTTACTCGCCGGGGCCGTTTCGCACGCTCTCGTTCAACTATCGCTTCACGCGAGATCAGTCGGAGGAGGTGGAACTGGGCTGGCAGTGGCCGCTGTTCGGACGCACGCCGGATCAGTCCTCGGCCGGACGGAGCAGTTGCAACGGCTCGCTTTATACCGTGGGCCGCGCCAACTACAGCCCCCGCGACAGGCGTCTCATTGATGCATTGCTCGGTTTTGAATACGACGCCGGGTGCTGGATAGGACGCATCGTGGCCGAACGACAGTCCACCGGCCAGACCGAGGCGACCACACGCTTCATGATCCAGCTGGAGTTGGTCGGGCTGTCACGAATCGGATCCAATCCGCTCCAGGCACTGCAGCACAATGTGCCGGGGTATCGGTTGTTGCGAGACGGGCCGCTTGCCCCGCAGACTTCCAGCATTTATGACTGAATATTTCCGACTGACTTTAGGGGCCGCCGTGGTTTGCGGCGCATTGGTTTGCGGCGCCACCGCCGCGCAGGCGCAAGCGCCATCGGTACCGACGGTGCGTGCGGGCGACTACATCGTGGCCGTGGTGAACCAGGAGTTGCTGACGGCGCGCGAGGTGGACCAGCGAATGAGCGCCGTGCGTGACGCCGCCATGCGCGCCGGTGCCCAGGTGCCGCCGCCTGACGAGTTCCGGCGCAAGGTGGTGGACACCATGCTCGACGAGCGTGCGCAGATGTCCTACGCCCGGGATCTTGGCGTGAAGATCGACGACGTCGAGGTCGAGCGGGCCGTGCTCAACGTGGCATCTCAAAACCAGATGACGCTGCCGCAGTTGCGAGCGCGGCTGGTTGAGGAGGGCATGGACTACGCGCGGTTTCGAAACAACCTGCGCGACCAGATTCTGGTTGACCGTGCGCGTGAGCGGGAAATGCAGATCCGCATTCGCATCACCGACTCCGACATCGATGCGCTCCTCGAAAAACGGCGGCAGCAGTCGGGCGGCAAGCCCGAGTACAACGTGGCGCAGATTCTGGTGACCGTGCCAGACGGTGCCACCGATGCGATCGTGAACGAGCGGCGCGCGCGTGCCGAGGCGGCGCTGGAGCGTGTCAAGGCGGGCGAATCGTTCGAGGCGGTGGCCCGCGAGGTGTCCGAAGATTCGAACAAGGCGGCTGGTGGGGCCATGGGTTTGCGGGCCCTGGACCGGTTGCCCGATGTGTTTGCCGAGAGGGTGCGCGACCTTCAGACGGGTGAGCTGTCAACCACGTTGCTGCGAACCGGCGCAGGATTCCATGTGCTCAAGTTGCAGGAGCGGCGCGATGTGCAGGCTTTCTCGGTGGTTCAAACGCACGCGCGGCATCTTCTGTTGCGGGGGTCACCACAACTCGATCAGCCCGCCGCGATGCGTCGACTGATGGAGTACAAGCGGCAGATCGTTTCAGGCGCCAGCAGTTTCGAGCAACTTGCAAAGGAACACTCGGAAGACGGCAGCGCGCAACAGGGCGGCGATCTGGGCTGGACCTCTCCGGGCACATTCGTGCCCGAGTTTGAGGATGCCATGAATGCGCTGCCGGTCGGCGGTATCTCCGACCCGCTGGTGTCGCGCTTCGGGGTGCATCTGATCCGCGTGGATGAGCGCCGGCAGTCCGCCCTCGATGCCAAGCAAGAGCGTGAGCAGGCCCGAAGCCTGTTGCGCGAAGAGCGTTACCCGGTCGCACTGGCCGAATGGAACCGGGAGTTGCGCGCACGCGCCTACGTGGAGTTGCGCGAGCCTCCGCCGTGATGCCGACGCCGGCGAAAATCGTTAACCCAAGTCAGTTGTCGCGCTTCGCGGGCTAGCCATGAGCCATGTCGCGCGCAAGCGCTTTGGGCAACACTTCCTGACGGATCGCGTGGCGATCGACGCGATCATCGATGCCATTCGCCCTGAGCCTGGGGATGCCATGGTGGAAATCGGCCCCGGTCTCGGGGCGATGACCTTGCCGCTGCTGGACTACGTCAAGCCGCTGACGGTGATCGAGTTGGATCGCGATCTGGCCGTTCGCCTGCGGGGCAACCCATCCCTGCAGGTGATCGAGGCGGATGTGCTGACGGTTGACTTCCCCGCGCTGGCTGCTGCCGCTGGCCGCCCGCTGCGAGTGGTGGGCAACCTTCCGTACAACATCTCAACGCCCATACTTTTCCATCTGTTGCCGTCGGCCGAACACATCGTCGATCAGCACTTCATGCTCCAGAAAGAAGTGGTTTCGCGCATGGCGGCCGCGCCCGGCAGCAAGATCTACGGGCGGCTGTCGGTGATGCTGCAGTGGCGCTACGACATCGAATCGGTGCTTGATGTGGCGCCTGATGCGTTCGATCCTCCGCCGAAGGTTCAGTCGGCGATCGTTCGGATGAGGCCGTTGCCGGCTCGGGCAGATGTGGATGCCCGTCTGCTGGGAGAACTGGTCACGGTGGCCTTTTCGCAGCGACGAAAAGTACTGCGCAACACCCTGGGCCGCTGGCTCGAAGAAAGGTCGTTCTCCGGGCACTTTGATCTGCAGCGCCGGGCAGAAGAAGTGAGCGTGAGCGAATACCTGGACCTGTGTTGCAACCTCGGGCGGACCGAGAGTCAAGCCCCGTAGGGCTCGGCCCGCCCCCGATCAGGTGCTGCTCAAGCGGCGTTCAGCCACATCGAGGTGTCAAAAGCGCTGCTCATCAGCGGCATGTTCATGCCGAAGCTGGCATTGGCCGCGCTCTTGGCGGCCGGTTTCGCTGGCTTTTCGGGGGTGCTGGGCGTTTCGGTAGCCCGCTCCCAAGAACCAAGTTCTTGAGAGCGGGCTACTGAAAAGAATAAAAGCACCTGAACGGTATCTTCCGCTCGGCCCAGAAATCCGCCGCATCCCGGAACACGTCCAGCAACTGCTCGCGCGCCTCTCGATCGAAGCGAGGGTTGTCTGGGAGTTGTTCGAGAACGACCACAAACCCGGGTTGCGAGCCGGCCTTGTGCACCAGATCGGTCATGCAGTCGTAGAGTGCATCAAGGTTCTTGCCGAAGTGCAGCGGGAAAAGAAACGATTCCGCGATCGTGTCGAGAACTTCCTGCTTGGACTGTGCTGCCGTGAGATTGGCATAGAGGAAATGCTGACTAGCGCTTTGCGCGGCCTGCATCAAGTCCTCAACGCGGTAAGCGCGTATCGACTGGACGATATTTGAACGGACGGTCTGCAAAAGCATGGACTCGCTCCTCCTTTGGTCAAAAAACCCTGCGGCCGTCACTGAACGATCAGGCCGAAACTTGCGTAATGGTCGCCACTGTAAAAACAGGCCTCGGGTGCCCGGGGCCGGCCGCCACCACAAACAATGCGACGCGCACCCCTGTCCGCGGCGGCGGTGGTGGGCACGGTGTACTCACGATAAAAACCCCTCGGCTTTGCGGGGAGCAACTTCTCACGATTGGCGAAAACCGAACCATCCTTCGTGTAGGGGAACGGTCCGCCAGAAAGGATCAAACGGTGCGTGAGTCGCGCCTCTGTAGGGAGTTGAGCCCACTCAATATGATCTCCCGGCCTTTGAGGCGCCTCAGCGCCCACCCAACCGGAAAATGAGATGGCACCAACCAGAGCGAACGCAAGGGCAGACACCTGCGCTGACCTGAAAAACCATCCACGAGACCCAGCGGGGCCTGAGAGCAGCACGGGTATTCCCTCAAAACACAAGTGCGCATGGTATCCAATCGGCCCGAAAACCTCAAGCCGGCACCTCAAATAAGCGCGGGAGAGGCACCCATAAAGTGCGCGCTCACATCTGGTGGGATGCTTTGAGGGCCAGTTGAGAGCGCCAAGACGCCTGAGTCAAGGTCCACCGAAGGTGGCATCTAGCGGACGGCTCGTGCCCTTGCGGGCGGGAAAACTCGGCTCAACGCCGACGGTCAGCGGACCGCATTGGCGTCAGCGACGGTCAAGGCTGTCATGTTGACAATGCGCCGAACCGTGGCCGATGGGGTCAGGATGTGCACGGGTTTGGCAGCGCCGAGCAGCACCGGCCCGATCGCAATGCCACCACCCGCTGCGGTCTTGAGCAGGTTGTAAGAAATGTTGGCCGCATCGATGTTGGGCAGCACGAGCAGGTTGGCTTCGCCGCTCAGGGTGCTGTCGGGCATCAGGCCGCGGCGGTAGTCGGCGTCGAGCGCGGTGTCGCCGTGCATTTCCCCGTCGACCTCCAGCCAAGGCGCGCGCTCCCGCAACAGCGCAAGCGCCTCGCGCATCTTGACCGCGGATGGCTGGTTGCTGGAGCCGAAGTTGCTGTGCGACAGCAGCGCCGCCTTGGGGCGCAGGCCCAGGCGCAGCATTTCTTCCGCGGCCATGGTGGTGATCTCCGCCAATTGTTCCGCTGTCGGGTCGTAGTTGACGTGGGTGTCGACGAGCATGACCTGCCGGCCGGGCAGCAACAAGCTGTTCATGCAGGCAAACGTCCGGGCACCCTCGCGCAGCCCGATCACCTGCTCGACGTACTGAAGGTGCAGCGCCGTCGTGCCCCAGGTGCCGCACAGCATGCCCTCCACCTCGTTCTTGTGCAGCAGCATGCACGCGATGAGCGTCAGGCGCCGCCGCATCTCGATCTTGGCAATCTGCTCGGTGACGCCCTTGCGCGCGGTGAGCTGGTGGTAGGTTTGCCAGTAGTCGCGGTAGCGGTGGTCGTTTTCGGTGCTGACCAGGTCGTAGTCCCGCTCGGCCTCAAGACGCAGCCCGAACTTGGCGATCCGCGAGGCAATCACCGCAGGGCGGCCGATCAGCGTGGGACGCGCCAGGCCCTCATCGACGACGATCTGGGCGGCGCGCAGGACGCGCTCTTCTTCTCCCTCGGCGTAGGCGACACGCTTTTTCAGCGCTCGCTTGGCGAGGTTGAAGATGGGCTTCATCGTCGTGCCCGAGGCGTAGACGAAGCTTTGCAGCTTTTCGCCGTAGGCACCCATGTCCGGTACCGGGCGCGAGGCGACGCCTGAGGCGGCCGCGGCCAGTGCCACGGCAGGCGCAATCTTGATCATCAGCCGCGGATCGAACGGCTTGGGGATCAGGTATTCCGGCCCGAAGCTGTGGGTGGCCCCGCCGTACGCGGCAGCCACCACCTCGCTTTGCTCGGCCTGAGCCAACTCGGCAATCGCATGCACCGCGGCGATTTCCATCTCGACGGAGATCGTCGTGGCCCCCGAGTCGAGGGCCCCGCGGAAGATGTAGGGAAAGCAAAGGACGTTGTTGACCTGATTGGGGTAGTCCGAGCGGCCGGTGGCGATGATGGCGTCATCGCGAACGGCCTTGACATCCTCGGGCAGGATCTCAGGCGTCGGATTGGCCAGCGCAAAGATGATCGGGCTGGCGCCCATCGTCGCGACCATGTCCTTCTTGAGGACCCCGCCCGCGCTCAGGCCCAGAAATACATCGGCGCCTCGAATCACGTCGCTGAGGCTGCGGTGCGGTGTGTCTTGCGCGAACACGATCTTGTCCTCGTCCATCAGTGCCGGTCGGCCCACATAGACCACGCCGGCCAGGTCGGTGACCCAGATGTTTTCGCGAGGCAGGCCCAGCTTCATGAGCAGGCCCAGGCACGCCAACGCGGCTGCGCCCGCCCCGGAAGTGACGAGCTTGACCTGTTTGATGTCCTTGCCCGAGACCTTCAGCGCATTCAGCATCGCCGCGCCCACCACGATCGCCGTGCCGTGCTGGTCGTCGTGGAAGACCGGGATCTTCATGCGCTTGCGCAGCGCGCGCTCGACGTAGAAGCAGTCCGGCGCCTTGATGTCTTCGAGGTTGATGCCGCCGAAGGTGGGCTCCAGCGCGGCGATGGTGTCGATCAACTTGTCGAGGTTGCGCTCGGCCAACTCGATGTCGAACACATCGATGCCCGCGAACTTCTTGAACAGCACCGCCTTGCCCTCCATCACCGGCTTGGCCGCCAACGGGCCGATGTCGCCCAGCCCCAGCACGGCGGTGCCGTTGGTGATGACCGCAACCAGGTTGCCTCGCGAGGTGTACTTGTAGACGTTGGCCGGGTCGGCCACGATCTCTTCGCAGGCGGCGGCGACCCCTGGTGAATAGGCCAGCGCCAGGTCGCGTTGGTTGACCAGTTGCTTGGTCGGTGCGATCGCCACTTTGCCGGGGGTCGGGAACTCGTGGTACTCGAGCGCGGCACGCCGCAGTTCGGCTTGTTTCACATCGTTGGGGGTGGTCATGTGGCCTGATCTCGCTGAGTGGCGCGCGGCGGGCGCGAGGGGCGTCTGGGGCCTGCCGCAGCGGGTGGCTCGGCAATGAGCTCTTCCCCGGGGGCCAGGAGTGACAAACGCGGGGTTGATTGTAGGAGTCCACCTGGGTGCAGGCCCGCCTCGCAGCGCGGCGCCCCCTCTCGCGACAGCGAACCGACGCACACCTCGCCCATCGTGAGCCTCTTGCGCAAAGCCCACGGCCCGCCGAGAGCGCGGGGCACCGGCACGCAACGCATGAGAATGCGCTCATGTCACTCGGCGAATTCGACCTCATCGCTCGCTATTTCGACCGCCCGGTGCGGCGCGCGGCCTTGGGCATCGGGGACGACTGCGCTTTGTTGACCCCGCTGCCCGGAATGCAGTTGGCGGTTTCCTGCGACATGCTGGTCGAGGGGCGCCACTTCCTGTCGACGGTGGACCCCGAGCGGCTGGGTCACAAGGCGCTGGCGGTCAACCTGAGCGACCTGGCGGCCTGTGGCGCCGAGCCGCTGGCGTTCACGCTGGCGCTGGCGCTGCCGCGGGCCGACGAGGCCTTTCTGGCCGGCTTTTCGCGAGGGCTGCTGGCGCTGGCGGACGCCAGTGGTTGCGAGTTGATCGGTGGCGACACGACGCGAGGCCCGCTCAACATCTGCATCAGCGTGTTTGGCCAGATTCCGGTGCCAGTGAAGGGCACCGGCGCACTCTTGCGCTCGGGCGCGCGGCCCGGCGATGATCTGTACGTCAGCGGCACGCTCGGCGATGCGCGGCTGGCGCTCGAGGTGTTTCGAGGCACCGTTTCGCTCGACGGCACCTCTTTGGATGCGGTGCGCCAGGCGATGGAGTTGCCTCAGCCGCGCCTCGCGCTCGGGATGGCCTTGCGCGGCATGGCCAGCAGCGCGATCGACGTGTCCGACGGGCTGCTGGGCGATCTGGCTCACGTGTTGCGGCGCTCCGGTGTGGGCGCCGTGCTGGAGGTTGACACGCTGCCGCTGAGCGATGTGATGCGCGCACAGCCGCTGAGCCTGCAGCGCCTGTGCGCCCTGAGCGGTGGCGATGACTACGAGCTGCTGTTCACGGCACCGGCCGAGCGCGCGGCCGCGGTGGCGGCTGCCGGTGCCGCTGCGGGCGTGGCGGTCACGCGCATTGGTCGCATCACCGAGCACCTGGATGCGGGTGACGCACAGCTGCAACTCATCGACGCGCAGGGGCGGGTGGTGATTCACCAAGCCCCCTGCTTCGACCACTTCAAAACATGAACGACCCGGCCACGTTGCCAGCAGCCGAGCCGCGCCGGCCGACGGTGCGGTTGCTGTTGAGCCACCCTGCGCATGCGATCGCCCTGGGTTTTGGCAGCGGCTTGTCCCCGGTGGCGCCGGGCACCGTGGGCACGCTGTGGGCGTGGCTGGCGTATCTGGTGATTCAGCCGCGGCTCGGCACCACCGAGATGGGCGTGTTGCTGCTGGTGAGCTTTTTCGTGGGCTGGTGGGCCTGCACGGTCACGGCACGCGCGATGGCGGTGGCCGACCCGGGCGCCATCGTTTGGGACGAGGTGCTCGCCTTCTGGCTGATCCTGTGGCTGGTGATGCCGACCGGGCTGCTCGGGCAGGCGGTGGCATTTGCGTTGTTTCGCTACTTCGATGCGGCCAAGCCGGGCCCGGTGGCATGGGCCGATCGCCTCTTCAAGGGACGGCGCGGCCAGCCCATCGGCTGGGCGCAGGGCTTTGGCATCGTGTTCGACGATCTGGTGGCCGCCCTGTGCACGCTGCTCGTGATCGCCGGCTGGCGCTGGTTTTGGCCATAACGTGCGTGGTCGGCCCAGCGTGAGCGAACTGCCCGCCGATCAACAAGCGGCCGCTGAGTCGCTGGCCGAGGCGCTGCGCTCGCGCGGGCTTCGTCTGGTCACGGCGGAGTCCTGCACGGGGGGCCTGATGTCGGCCGCATGCACTTCGCTGGCCGGCTCGAGCGAGTGGTTCGAGCGCGGCTTCGTCACGTACTCCAATGAGGCCAAGACCGAGCTGCTGGGCGTACCTGCCTGCGTGATTGAGGCGCACGGTGCGGTCAGCGAGGCCGTCGCACGGGCGATGGCCGAGGGCGCGCTGCGGCGATCCAGGGCCCAGGTGGCGGTGTCGTTGACCGGCATTGCCGGGCCGGGTGGCGGCACGCCGGGAAAGCCGGTGGGCACCGTGTGGCTGGCGATTTGCCGCTCGGACGCCGCGGCCGGTGGCGTTTCGCACGCGACCACCGCCATGCGGCTCCAGTGTGCCGGTGACCGCGCCGCCGTGCGCGGGCAGACGGTCTTGACGGCACTGCAGGCGCTGCTCGATTCGCTCGGCAGAACCTGACGACTCGCTTCGCTCAGGCGTGAAGTGCCAGGCGGGGCGGCACCACCACCGCCCGGCCGCGCGTCGCGCCGGGTGCCACCGAGGTGCTTTGCAGCGCCATCAGCACCAGCCGCTTCAACCCGTCCCACGGCTCCAGCGGCCAATCGGGGTGCTTCAGGCCCTTGATCAGGCCGTCGCAGATCTGTGCGGCATGCAGCAGCTGCGCCAGAGCGTTCTCGGTGAACAGCGGAAGCGCCCGCTCGAACAACCGCTCCTTGGTGCCCCACACGCGCGCTTCACGCAGCGCCAGCGGCAGCGGGCGCCCCGCGCTGACGGCATCCTGCGTGCGCTTGAGCGCGCGCAGGTCCTCGGCCAGCGTCCAGTGCACCAGCACGGCAGCTTCGCCCTCAGCGCGCAGGCCATCGAGCATGCGCAGCGCGCGGGCCACCTGGCCGGCCAGCACGGCTTCGCCCAGCTTGAACACGTCGTAGCGCGCCACATTGAGCACCGCCGACTCGACCTGATCGAAGCTCAGTTCGCCAGGCGGGTAGAGCAGGGCGAGTTTCTGGATTTCCTGGTGGGCGGCCAGCAGATTGCCTTCGATGCGATCGGCAAAGAAGGCGAGCGTGTCCTGGCCGGCCTCGCCACCTTGCACGCGCTGTCCCTGCGCGCCCAGGCGCTGCGCGAGCCACAGCGGCAGCGCACGCCGCTCAATGGGATCGATGCGGATCGACACCCCCGACGCGTCAAGCGCCGTGAACCAGCCACTTTGCTGCTGCGGGCGATCGAGCCGTGGCAACTGAACGATCGTCAGCACGTCGTCGCTCAGCGATTGGCAGTAACGCTGCAGGGCTTCCGAGCCGTCCTTGCCGGGTTTGCCCGAGGGAATGCGGATCTCGATGATCTGCCGGTCGGAAAACAGGCTCATCGCCTGCGAGGCGCCGATCAACCCGCTCCAGTTGAAGTGCGCTCCGGCCACGGTGTGCACCTGCCGTTCGGCGTAGCCCGCCTGCCGCGCGGCCGCACGCAGTGCATCGCAGGCTTCTTGCGTCAGCAGCGGATCGTCACCCCACACCGTGTACAGCGACCGCAAGCCCTTTTGCAGGTGCGAGCCGAGCTGGTCGTGGCGCAGTTGCATCGGCGTGCGTGGGCAGTGGCGCTGGCGTTCAGGGTGCCGGCGATGCGGAAAGTCGCCGCATCACCTGCATGACGATGTCCGACTGCATGGCGAGGAAGATGGCTTCTTGTTCCTGCTCCTTGGCCAGCGCAGCCGACTCGGTGTAGCTCATGTCGCGCGCCAGCAGCAACTCGGTCGCCGCGATGAGTTCGCGGCCCGAGACGGTGCGCAGCCGGAACTTGAAGTGCAGGCGCAGGTTCAAGTTGCGCACCTGACCGGCGGCGGAACTGCCCACGACACTGTGCTCGCGTCGTTCGGACAGGGATTCGAAAATCACCTCGGCCTGCGCCGCTGAATCGACCACCAGCGCGCTCTGGGTCGCGTTGATGTTGCGGCGCAGCTCGATCTCGAGCGGCGAGTTGGGCCGGAACCCACTCAACTGCACGGTTCGAAACGGCATGGCCGGAGGGTGACGCAGCGCGAAGCCACAGCCAGCGAGCGGTGCGAGGAACACCGCGCTCGCCCACCGCAGGCCGCTGCGGCGAGCGGGGTTGGCGATGCCGGACCTGGCATAGGGCGAGACGAAGGATGCGGTCATGTGAGGGCGGGCCACGGGTCAAAATACCACGTTGACCAGCCGACCCGGCACGACGACGACGCGCTTGACGGGCTCCCCGGTGGTGAACTTCAACAGTTCGGGACTCGCCAGCGCGGCGCGCTCGATGGCCGCCTTGTCGGCCCCGGCAGGCACCGTGACCGAGCCGCGCAGCTTGCCGTTGATCTGCAGCATGAGTTCGATCTCGTCTTGGACGAGGGCCGACTCGTCGACCTCGGGCCAGGGCGCATCGAGCAGGTCGCCCTGCAGCTCGGCGTAGCCGAGTTCGGACCACAGCGTCCAAGTGGCATGGGGGCACGCCGGGTACAGCGTGCGCAAGAGGATGCCGAAGCCCTCGCGCAGCACCGCAGCGGCGTCGGCGGCCTTGCAGGCCTCGAGCGCGTTGAGCAACTTCATGCCGCCCGACACGACCGTGTTGTATTGCATGCGCTCGTAGTCATGGCTGATCTGGCGCAGCACCTGATGGACCTCGCGGCGCAGGTCTTTGGCGGCGGCGCTCAATTCGGTGGCGAGAGGCGCGGCTTTCTTGAGGATGGCCGCATGCTTGGCGCCAAAGCCCCAGACGCGCTTGAGAAAGCGGTGCGCGCCCTCGACCCCGGCGTCGTTCCATTCCAGCGTTTGTTCGGGAGGCGAGGCGAACATCACGAACAGCCGCGCCGTGTCGGCCCCGTACTGGTCGATGAGCTGCTGTGGGTCGACGCCGTTGTTCTTGCTCTTGCTCATGGTGCCCACGCCTTCGTAGGTCACGGCCGAGCCGTCTTGCTTGAGCGCGGCACCGGTGATGCGACCGCTCGCATCGTGCTGGTCGTCCACCTCGTGGGGCCAGAAATACTCGATGCCGCCCTGGGCGGTCTTGCGCGAGTAGATGTGGTTGAGCACCATGCCCTGCGTGAGCAGCTTGGTGAACGGTTCGTCCACCGACACCAGCTTCAAGTCGCGCATCACCTTGGTCCAGAAGCGCGCGTACAGCAGGTGCAAGATGGCGTGCTCGATGCCGCCAATGTACTGGTCGACCGGCATCCAGTACGCAGCGCCCTCACCGACCATCGCCTCGGTGTTCTTCGGGTCGCAGTAGCGCATGAAGTACCACGAGCTGTCCACGAAGGTGTCCATCGTGTCGGTCTCGCGGCGCGCCGGGCGGCCACAAGTCGGACACGGCACATTCAGGAATGCGGCGTGCTTGGCCAGGGGGTTGCCCGAGCCATCGGGGATCAGATCTTCGGGCAGCACCACGGGCAGGTCGGCCGCGGGCACCGGCACTGCGCCGTGCGTGTCGCAATGGATGATCGGGATCGGCGTGCCCCAGTAGCGCTGGCGGCTGATGCCCCAGTCGCGCAGCCGCCAGGTGGTCTTCTTCTCGCCCAGGCCGTGTGCCGAGAGCGCCGCAGCCACCGCATCGACCGCGGCCTGATGCGCCAGACCGCTGAAGCAATCCGAGTTGATGCACACGCCGCGCTGCTTGTCGGCGTACCAGTCCTGCCAGTGGTCGTGGCTGAAGGCTTCGCCATCGACGCTCACGACCTGCTGGATGTCGATGCCGTACTTCTGCGCGAACGCGAAATCGCGCTCGTCGTGCGCCGGCACGCCCATCACGGCGCCGTCCCCGTAGCTCATCAGCACATAGTTGCCGACCCACACCTCGACCGGCTGATGGGTCAGCGGGTGCTGCACGAAAAGCCCCGTGGGTACACCCTTCTTGTCCTGCGTGGCCAGTTCGGCCTCGGTGGTGCCTCCGGCCTGGCACTCGACGATGAAGTCGGCCACCGCCGGGTTCGACGCGGCGGCATGCTGGGCCAGCGGATGCTCGGGCGCCACCGCGCAGAACGTCACGCCCATGATCGTGTCGGCGCGGGTGGTGAACACGTACAACCGGCCCGCGTTGACGGGTGTGCCGTCCGCGGCGCGGATGTCGTGCGTGAAGGCAAAGCGCACGCCCTCGCTCTTGCCGATCCAGTTTTCCTGCATCAGCCGCACGCGCTCGGGCCAACCCGGCAGCTGCTGCTGCACCTGCTCGAGCAACTCGTCGGCGTAGCGAGTGATGTTCAGGTAGTAGCCGGGGATCTCGCGCTTTTCGACCGCCGCGCCGCTGCGCCAGCCCTTGCCGTCGATGACCTGTTCATTGGCCAGCACGGTCTGGTCCACCGGGTCCCAGTTGACGACTTGCGTGCGGCGCTCGGCGATGCCGGCTTCGAGCATCTTCAGAAACAGCCACTGGTTCCAGCGGTAGTAGTCGGGCGAGCAGGTGGCAACCTCGCGGCTCCAGTCGATCGCCAGGCCCATCGACTTCATCTGGCCCTTCATGTGGGCGATGTTGTCGTAGGTCCATTGCGCCGGCGGCACCTTGTTCTTCATCGCCGCGTTCTCGGCCGGCAGGCCGAAGGCGTCCCACCCCATGGGCATCAGCACGTTGTAGCCCTTCATCCGCAGATGACGGGCCAGCATGTCGTTGATGGTGTAGTTGCGCACATGGCCCATGTGCAACTTGCCGCTCGGGTACGGCAGCATCGAGCAGGCGTAGAACTTGGGCTTGAGCGTGCCGCGGGCATCGCGGGCGTTTTCGCTGACGCGATAGGCGTCGCTTGCGCTCCAGGCGGCTTGGGCCGCGCGTTCAACCTCGGTCGGCTTGAATTCGGGATTCATGAGGGGGCGCGGTGCGCTCGGGAACTTGGAGCGGGATTATAGGAAGCGGCCTGCCCGACGAGCCCTGGCGCGCCTGCCGCCGAGCCGCTCGAGACATCGACACGGATGAGCCCGCGGGAACTCACCGCGACGCAGGAGCCTGCGCGACAAAGCCGATGCGCGAGAGGCCGCCTTTTTGCACGATGCCGATCAACTCGGCCACGCGGCCATAGGGCACGGACTGGTCGGCGCTCAAGCGGACCTCGGTTTGCGCATTGCGGCGAGCCGCCTCGGCCACGCGCTCGCCCAGCGCCGCAGCATCGAGCTCCTTGTCGGCCACAAAGAACCGCCCTGTCGGATCGATCGACACCGCGATGAAGTCGGGCGCTTCGCTCGGGCGGGCGGCATCGGTCTTGGGCAGATCGAGCTTGAGGCTGCTGCTCATCAACGGCGCCGTGATGATGAAGATCACCAGCAGCACCAGCATCACGTCGATCAGGGGCGTCATGTTGATGTCGCTCATCGGCTGCGGGCCGGTGTTGCGCTCGAGACGTCCGAAGGCCATGCGGCTCAGCCGTGCGGCGGTGTCGAGGCCGCGCCATCGGTGGCCGCCCCATGGTCGGACTGCATCTCGCGCAGGTCGTGGGCGAAGCCCTCGAGGTCGGCCTCGCAGGCGGCCACCAGCTTGCCGAAGATGTTGTAGGCCAGCACCGCCGGGATGGCGACGGCCAGCC
The DNA here is from genome assembly GCA_947451035.1 of Burkholderiales bacterium. GTDB lineage: Bacteria > Pseudomonadota > Gammaproteobacteria > Burkholderiales > Burkholderiaceae_C > PBB1. The sequence goes on along the minus strand of CANFXR010000020.1, from coordinate 18,945 downwards.
CGGCAGCGGTCATGACCAGCGCCTCGCCCACCGGACCGGACACCCGCTCGATGGTGATCGAGCCGGCCGTCGAGATGCTGACCAGCGCGTGATAGATGCCCCACACGGTGCCGAACAGGCCGATGAACGGCGCCGTGCTGCCGATGGACGCCAGCAGCACCTGACCGAAGCGCAGCTGCGTGAGCACCGCATTGAGCGAGTCGCGCAGGCGCCGGGTGAGCTGCGATTCGCGGCGGCCCTGCGCCTCAAGGGTCAAGGCTTCCGGTTGCGCCGTCGCCGCCGACAGCAACGGCAACAAGGCGCGTTCGCGGTCGAACGCCAGCAGTTGCGCGCGCGCTGCCTCCAGGTTGCCCGCGGCCCAGAAGGCCGGTACGGCACGCGCCAGGTCCGAGCGAACCCGGCGCAGCAGCCAGCCCTTCCAGAAAATCAGCACCCAGGCGCTGACCGACATGGCCAGCAGCAGTGCCGCCACACTGCGGGTGATGGCGTCGCCTTGATCCCAGAATTGTTGCAAGCCGGACATGCTGTTCAGGCGCCGCAGGCGATCAGCTCAGGCCGAGCACGTCGCTCATGTCGAACAGGCCATGGGCCCGCGACGCCATGAAGCGCGCGGCGCGCAAGCTGCCCTGTGCGTAGGTGGCGCGGCTGGAGCTCTTGTGCGTGATCTCGATGCGCTCGCCGGTGCCGGCAAACAGCACCGTGTGGTCGCCGACCACGTCGCCACCGCGGATGGTGGCAAATCCGATCGTGGACGGATCGCGTTCGCCGGTGACGCCTTCGCGGCCGTACACCGCGCATTGCTTCAGATCGCGCCCGAGCGCGGCGGCCACCACCTCGCCCATTTTCAAGGCGGTGCCGCTCGGCGCGTCGACCTTGTGCCGGTGGTGGGTCTCGATCACCTCGATGTCGTAGCCTTCGTTGAGCAGGCGCGCCGCGGTGTCGAGCAGCTTGAGCACCACGTTGACGCCCACGCTCATGTTGGGCGCCATCGTGATGGCCATGTGCCGTGCGTGCTCGGCGATCGTGGCCTTTTGCTCGTCGGTGAAGCCGGTGGTGCCGATGACGGCGGCGACGCCGAGGTCACGGCAAACGGCCAGATGCGCCAGGGTGCCTGTCGGGCGGGTGAAGTCGATCAGCACCTGCGCTTGTGCCAGACCGGCGCGCAGATCGCTGGTGATGAGCACACCACTGGCGTGCCCGAGGAACAGCGAGGCGTCCTGACCGAGCGCGGGGCTGCCCTCGACATCCAGGGCGCCGCTCAGCACAAGATCGTCCGCCGCGACCACGGCCTCGATCAGCACCCGGCCCATGCGCCCCGAGGCGCCGGCGACGGCCACACGCAACGCGCCCGGACGCACCGACGAACCCATCAGTTCGGCTCGAGAGGGGGGTAGGTGCGAGTCGACACGGCAACGGCAGGCGCCGGCGTGGCCTCGACCGCAGCCACCGGCTTGGCCGGTACCTTCAAGGCCTTGAGTTGATCGTCTGTCAGCGCGAGCTTCGGGATTTTGCTTTCCTGCTTTGTCGCATCGATCGATGCGACAAAGGTCACTTCAGAGGGCAACTCGCCGCCGGTGTCGAGGCTCTTCAGGCGTTCGCCGTCAAACAGTGCGACGACGCTGCGGCGCTGCGGCTCGGTGCCTTGACGACGGATCGTGAACACGTAATCCCACCGATCGGCATGGAACACGTCCGTGAGCAGCGGCGAGCCGAGGATGTCGCGGACCTGATTGCGCGACATGCCGGTCTTGATCTGGGCCACCTGCTCTTGCGTCACGACGTTGCCCTGCACCACCTCCACCTTGTATGGCGTGACCAGCGCGGAGATCACGTCGATGTTGGGCATGTCTGGCATGGACGGCAGGGACGGGATCGACTCGCAGCCGGCCAACGCCCACCCGACGCACGCGAATACGAGGCCCGAACGGACGGAAGTTTGCAGGGTCATGGGGCTTGCAGAGCGCCGCAGACGGACGCCCTGACTCGATATGATCAAACGATTCTACCGGCAGGGTTCGGCACCTGAGCTGCGGGAGGGAGCCCCATGACACAAGCAGATGAACTCAAGAGCAGCGGGCTGAAGGCCACGCTTCCGCGCATCAAGATCCTCGAGATGTTCCAGAAGACCGACCAGCGCCACATGGCCGCTGAGGATGTGTTCAGGTTGCTGCTGGCCGAAGGTTCCGACGTGGGTCTGGCCACGGTCTACCGGGTGCTGATGCAGTTCGAGCAGGCAGGCATCCTGTCGCGCAATCACTTCGAGACCGGCAAGGCGGTGTTCGAGCTCAACGAGGGGTCGCATCACGATCACATCGTGTGCCTGGATTGCGGCCGGGTGGAGGAGTTCTTTGATGCCGAGATCGAAGCGCGCCAGAAATCAGCGGCCCTGATCCGGGGGTTCGAGCTTCAGGACCACGCCCTGTCGCTGTACGCCGTGTGCACCAAGCAGGACTGCCCGCACCGGCTGAGTTGAGCGCGGCGTGGCCGGTGAGCTCAGTCCGGACCGCGTTCGAGGGCGCGCTGGTGGCGCTCGATGAATTCCTTGTACGTGTCGATGCCGCGCAGTTGCAAGATCGTGTTGCGCACCGCGGCCTCGACCAGCACGGCCAGGTTGCGTCCGGCGTCCACTGCGATCACGACCTTGCGCACGGGCACATCGAGGATGCGCTCATAGAGCGGCTCGTAGGGCAGCCGCTCGAACTCGCGCTCGAGCGTTTCCTTGCGCACCAGGTGCACGATCAACTTGACGCGCATCTTGCGGCGCACGGCGGTCTCTCCGAAGATCGCCTTGATGTCGAGCAGGCCGATGCCGCGCACCTCGAGCAGGTTGAGCAGCAGCTCGGGGCAGCGCCCTTCGAGGGCGGTTTGCGACATCCGGTAGATGTCCACGGCGTCATCGGCCACCAGGCCGTGCCCGCGTGAAATCAGCTCCAGCCCCAACTCGCTCTTGCCCAGCCCCGACTCGCCGGTGAGCAGCACGCCCAGCCCCAGGATGTCCATGAACACGCCGTGGCGCGTGGTGCGCTCGGCAAACAACTGACCAAGGTAGCCGCGCACGACGTCAATCACCTGCCCGGCTGACTCGGCCGTGACAAACAGCGGAATGGACGCACGCTCGCACATGGCCACCAGCCGGTCCGGCGGGGGCTCGCCGTCGGCCACGATCACGACCGGCGGCTCCAGCGTCACGATGCGCTGGATGCGCCGCTCTTGATCCTCGGCCTGCGAATCCTGCAGGTAGGCCACCTCGCGGCGCCCCACGAGCTGCACGCGGTACGGATGGATGTAGTTGAGGTACCCGACCAGATCTGCCGCCGACTGCGCATTGCGCACGGCCGCCTCGTCGAAGCGGCGCTCCGGGTGCGCATGGCCGGCGATCCACTCCCAGCGCAGGGCCACGCGGTGGTGTTCGAAAAGCGCTTCGGCGCTGATGAAACTGGGCTTCATTCGATCCGCATCCGTTGATCTGAGGGCAAAGTCGAGCCGTTGATCAGGGCGGGTTGATGCCTCATGCCACGGACTTCAACGGTTCCCAGTTCGCGATCAGCTCATGGACCTTGGCGGCGTCGGGCTCTGTCTTCAGCCGTTCGCGCAACTCGCGGTCGCTGAGCATTTCGGCGATCTCTGAAAGTATCTCGAGGTGCCTTTGCGTGGCCGCCTCGGGCACCAGCAAAAAGATCAGCAGCGACACCGGCTCATCGTCGGGCGCGTCAAACGGGATGGGCTGCACGACGCGGGCCACCGCAGCCAGTGGATTCTTCAGGCCCTTGATTCGCCCGTGAGGAATGGCCACGCCGTGCCCGAGGCCGGTCGACCCGAGCCGCTCGCGGGCGAACAGGTTGTCCGTCACCGTCGCGCGAGCGATGGCGTGCTGGTTTTCGAACAGCAGACCCGCGTGCTCGAACACCCGCTTCTTGCTGGTGGCGTCCACATCGACCAGCACGTTGCTGGCGGGAAGGATGGCGGCGAGACGATTCATCGGGAAGTCAGGGCGATGGCTCCAGCATCGGCGGCGTTGATCGGCCGCGAGATGCCAAAGCAAGGGGTGATGAAACGGGCACAGAGCAGCTGAGCGAATGATGGCACGGGCGCGTTTTGATTGTGCACAGGGTGCTGCATTGCAGCAACGTCGCCGCCCCTGTCGGGGGGAGGTTGTTGCGCGGGGCACAAAAAAGCGGCCCGCGGGCCGCTTTTGTTCTTGCCAGAGAGCTGGCAACCGGTCAGGGGGCAGGTGCCTCCATGCGCTTCGCAGCGACGTGGTGATAGTCCTGCACCTTGGCCTTGTAGCGACAAACCTGCCGATCGAGCTTGTCCATCAACTGATCGACGGCCGCGTACATGTCCTCGGCCGAATGCTCCACGAAGATGTCCTTGCCCTTCACGTGGAGCGTGACCTCTGCCTTTTGCCGCAACGCCTTTTCCCGCGGCTTTTCCACCGACAGCAGCACGTTGATGTCGACCACCTGGTCGAAGTGGCGCGTGACGCGCTCCAATTTGGTGATCACGTACTCCCGCAAGGCTGCAGTAATGTCCAGATGATGTCCGCTGATAGTCAAGTTCATGGGAACTCCTTTCGCACAGATAAAAGACAGGTGGCTGTGCGGGCGACCGGGACGCCGACCCAAAAGCGACATCTCCGGTCGACCGCGAGCCCATCTTGCTCCTGAACTTCGGCGCTTGCAAGCCGACCCCAGCACGCGCGCTGGAGGGGGGTTTGCAAGCGCCCCTCGTGGCGAGGATGGTCAAACCCCCGGTGCGATAATTTTTGGGTTTTGACCGGCTGATTTCTCGATAGACATCCCCGCCGGGGCGCGCTCGGCGCACTGGTTTTGCTGGAGTTCGCATGCTCAATGTCTTTTCGTTGGCCCTTGGCCGGCTGGTCCAGGAAGAAATCGAAAGTCTCGACGCCCTAGCCCACGTGCAGCCGGTGTGGGTCGACCTTGACGCGCCGACACCCGAGGAAAAAGGCTGGATCGCGCAGCACTTCGGCGTGACGATTCCCGACGACGCGGTCGACGACGACCTCGAGGAGTCGGCGCGCTTTTACGAGGAAGACAACGGCGAGTTGCACATCCGAAGCGACTTCCTGATCGACGACGACGAGAACCCGCGCAATGTGCGCGTGGCGTTCATCCTGTTTCGCAACGTGCTGTTCTCGATACACGGCGAGGAGTTGCCCGTGTTTCGCCTGCTGCGCCTGCGCGCGCGCCGCATCCCGGCGCTGATCGAGGATGCGAAGGACGTCTTGCTCAAGCTCTATGCGGCTGACGCCGAGTACAGCGCCGACGCGCTCGAGGGCATCTACGACGCGCTGGAAGTCGTGGGCCAGCGCGTGCTCAAAGAAGACGTGAACGACGCCGTGGCAGCCGAGGCCCTGTCGGCGATCGCCAAGGAGGAAGACCTCAACGGTCGCATCCGCCGCAACGTGATGGACACGCGCCGCGCCATCAGTTTCATGATGCGCAGCCGGTTGCTCAACGCCGAGCAGTTCGAGGAAGCGCGCCAGATCATGCGCGACATCGACTCGCTCGACAGCCACACGACGTTCCTGTTCGACAAGATCAACTTCCTGATGAACGCCACGGTCGGCTTCATCAACATCAACCAGAACAAGATCATCAAGCTGTTCTCCGTGGCCAGCGTGGCGCTGCTGCCGCCCACGCTGATCGCGAGCATCTACGGCATGAACTTCGACGTCATGCCCGAGTTGAAGTGGCACTACGGTTACCCGTTCGCCATCGCTTTGATGGTCTTGTCGGTGATCGCACCGTTCGTCTACTTCCGGCGCAAGGGCTGGTTGTGAGACCCGTGGCCCCGAGGAATGCCTTGACTGAAAGGCTCCCCGGTGGCTGAGGCCGCGCCCGTTCAAAAGGCCCTGGTCCGCGTGGCATCGGCCACCACGCTGATGGTGCTGTCGTTCGCGATGCTCACGCCGGTGCTGGCGGTGCGGCTGCAAACGGCGGGCGAGAGCGCATCGGCCATCGGCCTGTTCGCGATGTTGCCGTTTTTGAGCATCGCGCTGATGGTGCCGTTGATGCCCTGGGTGTTTGATCGACTCGGCGTGGCCGCGGCCTATCGCCTGGGCCTGGGTCTGGAAGGGCTGGCCATCCTGGGCTACGCGCTGACCGACCACTACCGGCTGTGGTGCGTCCTGGCAATCCTCGGCGGCGTCGGGGCGGCCGCCGCGTGGAATGGCACCGAGGCCATGATCGCCCACAACGCACCGCCCGATCGGCGCGGGCGCTTCACCGGGCTTTACCAAACTGCGCTGGGCGGCGCCTTGGCGCTGGGCCCGTTCCTGCCGGGGCTGCTGCCGTTGTCGCCGCGGGCACTGACGGTGCTCGCCGCCTTGATGCCGGTGGCGGGCATCGCCTTCACGCTGGGCGGGCGCGTGGGCTCCTTGCGGGTGAGCCACGAGGGGGCCGCACCCACGGGCCTGTGGGCCACGATCTGCGGTGTGCCCGGGCTGGTGGCGGTGGCGTTTGCCGGCGGGGTGTTCGAGACCGGCCTGGGCGCGATCACCACGGCCTACGGTTCGCAGATCGGCCTGTCGATGGCGGCAGCGACGTCGCTGGCGGGCGTGATCGGGGTGGGCAGCCTCGCCTTTCAGTACCCCTGTGGCTGGTTGTCCGACCACCTGTCACCGCGCAGCGTGTTCGGCCTGGCCGGGGCGCTGCTGCTGGCGGCTTCGGCCGCCTTCGAGCTGGCGCCGGCGTGGGTGCCGCTGCTGTGGATCTGTGCTTTCGTCTGGGGCGCCGTGGGCGGCGCGCTGTACACGCTGACCATGATCCGCGTGGCGCACGAATTCGCCGCCTCGTCGGCGATGGCCGGCACCGCCGCGATGATCACCGGCTACACCGTGGGCGGCGCCATCGGTCCGTCGTTCAGCGGTCTGATGCTCGACACGTTTGGCGTCGTCGGGCAGTCGGCGTGGCTGAGTGCCCTCGGGTTGGCGGTGCTGGTGGTGTCGCGCCGCTTTTCGACACGGGTCGGGCACGCCTGACGCGAAGCTCGGCCTGGCCCGCACGCGCTCAGGCGAGCGACACGCTCAGCGCGATCTGCCGCGCCAGCGCCCGGCCGCTCAGCCAGGCCCGCTCGACGCCACCGGGCTGCGATCCGGCAGCATCCCCCGCGGCATGCCACGCATCGCCACAGGCGCCCAGGCGCAGCGACTCGTTCCAGCCGCACGGCTCGGCTCTCGCGTCGGGCACCTGCGCATAGCGCCAGCAGTGCGCCGCGGCATGCACCGGCGGCGCCAGACGCACGCCCAGCGCCTTCGCCCAGGCGGTCGTCAGCGTCGCTATGACATCGGCGGGCGCCATGTCGAGGTGATCGGCGCTCCACTGCGGCGTGGCGTGCAGCACCCAGCGACTGGCGCTGCCGGCCAGCGCGGGTCGACCGGTGCGGGCATCGTCGCGGTGCACCCGAGCGAGGACGCTGGCGTGATCGGTGGCCACCCACGCGGCGACAGGTGCGGTCCACGGGTCTGACCAAGCGACCATCACCGTCCAGCATGGTTCGCTGCGCGTGAGCCGCATGGCCTCGGCCAGCGAGGCGTCGGGCGCGAGCAGCGCAGCCGCCTGCTCGGCGGGCACGGCGACGGCCACCGCGTCGAAGTGACCCGCGTCGAGCCGCCCGTCGAGCAGCCGCAGCCGCCAGCCGGCCGGCGCCCCGGGCTCAAGCGCGGCGACATGGGTTTCCACACGCAGGTCGAGGCCTGTTCGCAGACCGCTCGCCAGCTGCTGCGCCAAGGCGTTCATCGAGGGCACACCGATCACCTGACCCGTGCCCGCGGACGGGTCGGCGGCGACCCAGCCGGCACGCTGCCAGTCCTGAACCTGCGCAGCAAACGCCGCCGTGCTCGGCACGAAGCCGGGTGCGCCGTGGTCGAAGGGTCCGGCCGCGCTGCGCCGTGTGGCGCAACGCCCACCGGGCCCACGGCTCTTTTCGAACAGCGTCACCGCGTGGCCCGCCGCCTGCAATTCGGCCGCCACGGTGAGCCCGGCGAGGCCCGCGCCGATCACGGCGATGCGGCTCATCGCCGTGCACCCTGGCGGGCAGGCTGCGTCAGCGTTGGTGGTGGCCTCAAGAATTGGCCTGCCGCTTGAGCCAGCGCATCAGCACACCCACGCCCGGCAGCTTTTCGTACAACTCCTCGGCGGCATCCCAGTAGTCGCGGTGCAGCGTGATCAGACCGTGCTCGCCGAGCTTCAGGTGCGACGCGCCGCGCACGGTTTGCAGCTCGCGGCTGAAGCGGCGGAAGCGAAAGCAGAAGTCCCAGCTCAAGAAGCACTGGTCGCCTTGCACCAGCACGTCCTTCACGACGAAGTACGGCGCGTCGAGCGCCACGTACATGTGGCTGAAGACGCGCTGGATGTCGCTGATGCCGCGCACCTCGTTGAACGGGTCCTTGAAGACGGCGTCGGCGGCGTAGAAATCGCCCAGCCGCGCCACATCGGCCGGCGTGAGCGTCTCGAAGGCCTCGACGATGCGGGCCACGCGCGCGTCGGTGCAGCGCGGGGCGTGGGGTTCGGTCATGGCGCGCTCCTACAGCCCGGTGGCCCGGCGGATGATCTTGAAATACGCAGCGTCGCCCAGCAGGCCCAGCAGCTTCAGGAACCGCGTGAAGCGCTTCGGGAAGTGGATCTCGAAGTCGCCCGCCGCCCAGCCGGCCAGCATCGCGCGTGCGGCCTCCTCGGGCGAGATCAGCGCGGGCATCTTGAATTCGTTTTGCGCAGTCAGCGGCGTTTCGACGAAGCCCGGGTTGATCACCGACACGCCCAGCCCGAGCGGCTGCACATCGAGGTAGAGCGCTTGCGCCAGGTTGATCAGCGCGGCCTTGGTCGGCCCGTAGGCCAGCGCGTTGGGCAGCCCGCGGTAGCCGGCCACGCTCGACACCAGGCTGATGTGCCCCGAGCGCTGGGCGAGCAGCACCGGCAGCACCGCGTCGAGCAGGTACAGCGCGCCGACGTAGTTGACCTGCTCATGGCGCAGCATTTCGTCGAGGTCAAAGGCCGTGGCGCGAACCGGGTGGTAGTAGCCGGCGCAGTACAGCGCCAGATCGATGCGACCGCAGCGCCCCACGATCTGTGCGGCGGCCGCGCGCATCGCCTCGCGATCGGTGGCGTCGAGCGCGATTCCCAGGCTGCCCGGATGCGCAGCCTCGAAGGCCGCCAGCGCGCTTGCGTTGCGCGCCGACACGACCACCGTCGCGCCGCATTCATGCAGCCGCCGCGCGGTCGCCAGGCCGATGCCGCTCGACGCGCCCACCAGCCACACGACGCGGCCGGACCAATCGGTGATGCGTGGGTTCAGTGGCATGGCCAGCTCCGGGTGCTCATGGCTTGTGGAACGCCAGCGTGACTTCGCCCAGGCGCACGCCGAACTTGCTCATCACCGCCTTGTTGAGCATCACGTGTTCGTCGATCAGGTACATCCAGTCGTCGAACTGCACCTCGTAGGTCTTGCCGTCGACCGGCAGTCGCAGCGTGTACGCCCACTGGAAGGCGTTGCCTGCACTCATTCCCTGCGCCGCGCCGACCACGTCGTCGGCCGCGCCGCTGTAGCGCCCGTCGGGCAGCTGATGCAGCCGCCACACGCGGCGCTGCGTCTCGCCATCGCTGTAGACGAAGTGCTCGTCAAGCACGCCGTCGCCGCCTTGCCACGCGCACTTCATGGTGACGACGAAGCGCCGCACCACCTTGCCCGAGCGGTCGGTGAACAGCCCGTGCGCGGTGAGCTCACCGTTGAAGTAGGTCTTCAGGTCAAGCACCGGTTTTTCGGTGGCGTAGTCGGCGGCCGTGGGCGAGGCGCAGCTCGCCAGCAAGGCACTCGCGGCCAGGGTCAGGCACAGGATCAGGCGTCGTTTCATCGGTTCTCCCGCAGAGGTCGGATCAGCAGTGTGTACAGCAGCGCCGCGGCGGCGAGCTTCAACACGCAAGGCAGCACACAGTAGGCGGCCGTCAGCGCGGCGAGCGCTTGCGGGCTGCGGCTGTCGGGCGCGTAGCCAAACCACGACAGCGCCGGCAGCGCGATGCCGGCGGCCAGCGCCAGGTTGAGCTTGGTCGCGAAATGCCACCAGCCGAAGTAGGCGCCCTCGGATTGCGCGCCGTGGCCCGCACGCTGTATCACGCCGGCCAGCATGGCGCTGGGCAGCGTCAGGTCGGCACCGAGCCCGAGTCCGCTGAGCGCGCACACGACAGTGAAAGCGACCACGTCGCCCGCGCCCAGTCCGCTGGCCCACACGAACACCGCGATCGCCAGTCCCATGCTGGCCAGCCACGCGCGCTCCAGCCCGAAGCGGTGCACCGCGCGCACCCACAGCGGGATCGAGATGGCCCCCACCGCGAAGTAGCTCGCCAGAAACAGCGCTTCGTAGGCGGGCGTTTGCAGCCGGTCGCGAATGAAAAACAGCACCAGCGTGGCGGGCACCGCGCTGGCGATGCCGTTGACCAGGTACACCGCGAGCAGCCGGCGAAACGCCGGCGTGGCAAACGGCAGCGCCAGCGACACGTGTAGGCGCGGGCCGCTGGACGCCGCCGGCCGCGGGGCCGTGCGCAGCCACAGCATGCCGGCCACCAGCAGCGCCACGAACACGACGGTCGTCACCGGCAGCCCGGCCAGCGATGGCATCACGCTGGCGATCAGCACGCCGGCCAGCGCCATCCCCTCGCGCCAGGCGACGATGCGCGCTTGCTGCCTCGCGTCGCCGCCGAGTCGTGCGCCCCATGACTGGTGCGCCACGGTCACCACGCTGTAGCCCATGTAAGTCACGGCCAGCGTGCCGGCGCACCAGGCCAGCAGCGCCGGCGTGCCACTCACCTGCGGAAAGAACAGCGCGGCAAAGCCGACGGCCAGCAGCATGGCCGCCATCGCCATCGCCCACCAGGTGCGCTGCGCACCGGCGGCCAGCCAGCCATCGGCCGCGCGGCCGATCAGCGGATCGGCCACCGCATCGAGCAAGCGCGCGCCCAGCAGCACCCCACCCAGCGCCGCCAGCGGCACGCCGAAATGCGTGGCGTAGTGATTGGGCAGCACCACGTACAAAGGCAGCGCCACGAACGCGAGCGGCAAGCCGAGCGCGCCGTAACCCAGCCCGGCGCGCCAACCCACCAGCGCGTCCATCACGCGGTGGTCGCCGTGCTCGTTGGCCGATGAACCGGGCGCGCTCACCGTGAGGCTGGCCGGCTCGCTCATGAGCCGCCCGGCGCGCCGGCCAGCAGCGCGGCGCGCAGTCGCGGCTCCGAGGTGTGCGGTGCCAGCCAGATGCCGAAGAACAGCCGCGTGAACTCGGCGTCGCGGATCTCGCCGGTGAGTCGGCCGTTGACGAAAATGCGTGTCGCCAAGCCCGGCAGCTGCACGCCCGTCATGCGGTCGCCTTCATGCACGTCGGGAAAGGAGCGTTGCATCGCCGCCAGCCAGCTGCCTTGCTGAGCGGGCGAGATCTCGGCGCCACGGCGCATCTCCTCGATGGAGCGCTCGGCGATCAGCGGGCCGTTCAGCGTGCGGCCGTATTCCAGCTCGAGCGCCAGCGGCTCCATCGACCAACGGGCCACGTCGAAACCGGGGCCGGTCCACAGCCTGGCGTCGTACACATGGAACAGGAACCGGCGCAGCCGGCCGCTGCCGAACAGGCGAGCCGCCGGCAACTCATGCAGCACCTCGGGCGGCGGCGCGATGGCGCTTGCGGCGGGCGATGCGGGTGCAGCCGTGGCGCGCGGGAAAGCGCTGCACACCAGCGGTGAGGCCAGCAACCCCAGCACGCCGCGGCGTGACGCGGCGGCCCGCTCAGTCATGTTGCAAGGTGAACTGCATGACGTCAGTGTTGCCCATCGCGAAGGCGGCTTCGCAATAGGCCAGATAGAACTCCCAGATGCGCATGAAGCGGGTGTCGAAACCCAGCTGGCGCACCGGGCCGTCCTGGCTCAGGAAGCGTTCGCGCCAGCGGCTCAGCGTCTCGGCGTAATCCAGCCCGAAGGCCAGTTCGTTGACCACGCGCAATCCGGCCGCTTGCGCCGCCTTGCGAAACTCGCTCGGACTGGGCAGCAGCCCGCCGGGGAAGATGTACTGCTGGATGAAGTCGGTCGAGTTGACGTAGCGCTCGAACATGTCGTCACGGATCACGATGCTTTGCACGCAGGCCTTGCCACCGGCCTTGAGTTGCGCCTTCAGCGTCTGAAAGAAGCTCGGCCAGTACTCGCGGCCGACCGCTTCGAACATCTCGATCGAGGCGACGGCATCGAACGGGCCCTCGCCCGGGCCGACCTTCAGGTCGCGGTAGTCCTGCAGCCGCAGCTCGCCCGGCAGCCCCGCCGCAGCCAGGCGCTCGCGGGCCCAGGCCAACTGCTCGGTCGACAGCGTGACGCCGGTGACGGTGGCGCTGAATTCGCGCGCCGTGCACTCGGCCAGCGCGCCCCAGCCGCAGCCGATCTCGAGCACCCGATCACCCGCCTTGACCTCGCACTCGACCAGCGCGCGGCGCACCTTGGCCCACTGCGCATCGGCCATCGGGCGGCTGCGCTCGCCCTCGAACCACGCGCTCGAGTAGTTCATCGTCGGGTCTAGCCACAACCGGTAGAACTCGTTGCCCAGGTCGTAGTGGGCGTGGATGTTCTTCTTGCTGCCGGCGCGCGAGTTGCGGTTGAGCCAGTGCTTCACGCGGTACAGCAGCGCGCCCCACCAGGTGCCGTAGACCAGCGATTCGACGGCGCTGGCGTTGGCCAGCATCAGCTTGATCAGCGCGGTCGGATCGGGCGAGCTCCAGTCGCCCGCAATGAACGCTTCGGCGAAGCCGATGTCGCCCGAGCGCAGTGTCGCGCCGCACACATTCCAGTTGAGCAGCCGCATCGCCGCGCGCGGCGCGCCGTCGCTCGCATTGCCAAAGTGCATCACGCTGCCATCGGGCAGTTGCACGTCGAGTGCCCCGTGCTGCAGGTTCTTCATGATGCGAAACACCGCGCGAGCGGCCGCCGGCGCCGACGTTGGCAGCGTGTGTGAGGTCAGTGCAGAAGAGCTCATCTCGATCAATTTGGTTAGGGGGTCAATAACCGGAGGTGCCCGCGGGTTGCCCGCGCGTCACGAACTCCGCGGGTGGCTGCGGCTTGCGAAAGAAAGGCACGCGCTTGACGACCAGCCGCAAGGCCTGCCAGTGGATGCGTGCGAGCACGCCCAGCGTCATCAGCGGCATGCCGAAAAAGGCTTGCCGCAGCGTGCGCGCCGACAGCGGCACGAGGCTGCCGCTCACGCTGGTTTGCAGCAGCGCGCCGAGCGCATCGGCATGGTCGATGCGCGCCACGGTGCGGCCCACGCTGCCCTCGTGCTTCGCGTCGGCGGGGGCAGCCTCGCTGTGCATGAAGCGAAAAAGGTACTCGCCCGAGGCCTCGCAAAACGGCGACACGTGAAACACCTTGCTCGCTCGCTGCACGCCGCCATAGGCCAGCTGCGGCCCGCGCAGCAAGTAGCAGTGACGTTCGCCGAAGGTGTTGTTGACCTCCACCAGCACCGCGCTCAGCGTGCCGTCGCTGCGGTGGCAGTACCAGAAGCTGACCGGCTTGAAGGTGTGGCCCAGCACCCGCGGGTAGCAGTGCAGCCAGACCTCGCCGGCGGTGTCATCGATGCCTTCGCGCAGCAGCAGCTCATCGAGCCAGGCCAGACTGTCGGCGCGGCCATCGCCGTGGTCGCGGTCGGCAAAGCTGATCAGCGCGAAGCGGTTGCGCGCCAGTGCTGCGTGGGGTGCCGCGCGCAGCGCACGCATGGGCAGCATCAGGAAGTACGTCGGGTACACGAAGTGATTGCGCGCCGGGCGCAGCCGGGTGTGGCGCACCTCGCCAAAGCCGATCAGCGGCGCATGACCCTCCGTGGGGGACGACCACCAGGCGGTCATGCGCTCACCCGCGTTTGTGCCGTGGCAGCCGGCTGAGTGCCCGCCGGGCCCGGCACGCCGCCCTGCGCCCAGCGCTCGCGCCATCCCTCGGCCACGGCCAGGCCCGAGGACAGCCCGTCCTCGTGGAAGCCGTAGCGCGTCCAGGCGCCGCAAAACCAGGTGTTCGCCTGGCCTTGCAGCGACGGCACGTGCTGCTGCGCGGCGATCGCGGCCGCATCGAACACCGGGTGCGCGTAGTCGTACTCGCCGTGGATGGTGTCGGGCCGCGGCTCGGTCGTCGGGTTGAGCGACACCACCACCGGCGTTTGAAACGGCAGCGGCTGCAGCCGGTTGATCAGGTAGTGCAGGCACACCGCGGTCTGTTCGCGCGAGTCGCCGCGCGAGCGCTCGTAGTTCCAGGCCGCCCAGGCCACCGGATTGCGCGGCAGCACGGCGGTGTCGGTGTGCAGCACCGCGCGGTTGCGGTGGTAGCGGATGGCGCCCAGCACCTCGCGCTCGGCGGGCGACGCATCGCCGAGCAGCGCCAGCGCCTGGTCGCTGTGGCAGGCCAGCACCACGTCGTCAAAGATCTGGGTGCCGTCATCGGTGCCGATGTGCACCTGGCCCGATTCGCGCAGCCGGCGCACGCTGCGCACCGGCGTGTTCAGCCGCGCGTCGGGGATGCGTTGCAGCATGCGCTCGACGTAGCCGCGGGCCCCGCCGCGCACGGTGAACCAGCGCGGCCGGTGGGTGATCTGGATCAGGCCGTGGTTGTGGCAGAACCGGATCATGGTGGCGATCGGAAAGCGCAGCATCTGATCGGTCGGGCACGACCAGATGCAGCCGATCATGGGCAGGAAATACCAGTCGCGAAAGGCCGCGCTGAAGCGGTTCGATTCGAGGAAGTCGCCGATCGACTGCGCGCCGGCGGCATCGGCCTGCACGGCCAGGCCCACGCCGGCCTCGGCCAGCGCCGTGGCCAGCCGGTTGAAGCGCACCACGTCGGCGAGCATCTGCCAGAAGGCCGGGCGCACCAGGTTGCGGCGCTGCGCGAACAGGCTGTTGAGGCTGCTGCCGCTCCACTCGAGGCCGATGTCGGGCACCTGCACCGAAAACGACATGTCCGACAGCGCCGTGGGCACCTGCAACTCGCCAAACAGCCGGATCAGCTTCGGGTAGGTGCGCTCGTTGAACACCAGAAAACCGGTGTCCACGCCGTGCGTGCGGCCCTCGAGCGTCACGTCGACGGTGTGCGTGTGGCCGCCGAAGTAGTCGCCCGCCTCGAACAGCGTGACCCGCGCTTCGGGCGCAAGCGCATGCGCCACCGACAGGCCCGCGATGCCCGAGCCGATGACCGCCACCCGACGCGCTGAATGGCTCATGCGAGCGCCGCCTTGCGCCGCAGCGCGTTGGACGGGATGGCTGCGAATGTCGGCATCACGGCGCGGCCAGCAGTTTTTCGATCGTCTTCACGAACGACGACGAATCGGGACCGGTGAAGCTGCTGAAGCTTTCCACCGTGGCGCCGTTGCGGGCGATCACGTACTTGTGGAAGTTCCAGCCCGGCGATGAACCGGTGATGCGCTCGAGATCGACGAACAGCGGGTTGACGCCCGGGCCGCCGCGCGCCGCGACCCGCGTCTTGGTGAACATAGGGAACTTGACGCCGAAGGTGCCCTCGCAAAAGGTCGCGATCTCGCGATTGCTGCCCGGCTCTTGCGAGCCGAAGTCGTTCGACGGAAATCCGAGCACGACCAGGCCGCGATCGCGGTAGCGCGCGTAGAGCGACTCAAGCCCCTTGTACTGCGGGGTAAAGCCGCAAAAGCTTGCGGTGTTGACCACCACGACCACCTTGCCGGCGTACTGGCACAGCGACTGCGGCTTTTCGTCTTGCAGCCGGGGCATCTCGCGGTCGAGCAGCGCGGGGCAGCCGGCGGCCTGTGCGCCCGCTGCGCCCACGAGCAGCGCCAGCCACAGGGCGCTGCGGCGAGCGATGCGCAAAAACAGCCATTGGATCTTCATGTCGAGCCCTTGTCGTACTCAAATCATCTTCAAACCTCCGATATTGATACAGAATCAGGCGTCCAAACACTTGAGGCCCGAAAAAACCTCGGGTTTTCTGTGCCCAACCAACGTCCAGACCAGGTCCCGTGATGAACAAGCCGGCTCGTGAGCTGAGAACACTGACCCTGTCCATCGCCGCCGTCGAGCGCGACACGGGCCTGACGAAAGACGCCTTGCGCATCTGGGAGCGCCGCTACGGCTTCCCGCAGCCCGAGCGCGACGGGGCCGGTGAGCGGGCCTACCCGCTCGAACAGGTCGAGAAACTGCGCATCGTCAAGCGCCTGATGGACCACGGGCATCGCCCCGGGCGGCTGGTGCCGATGCCGATGGACGAGTTGCAGCACCTCAGCGCGAGCACCCTCGATTCGCCGCAGTCGGTGGCCAAGGGCCTCGCCCCACCCGACCTCAAACCCTATCTGGCGTTGGTGAGGTCGCACGATCTCGACGCGCTGCGTCGCCAGCTGATGCTCACGCAGGTGAGGCTGGGCGTGTCGCGTTTCATCATGGAGGTGGTGCTGCCGCTCAACACCATGGTGGGTGATGCGTGGATGCGCGGCCAGCTGGAAATCTTTGAAGAGCACGCCTACATCGAATGCCTGCAAGCGATCTTGCGGCTGGCGTTGAACACCATTCCCGAAGCGGCTGGCTGTGACCGCCCGCGAGTCTTGCTGACGACCTTTCCCGGCGAGCCGCATGGTCTGGGCCTGCTGCTCGCTGAATGCCTGTTCGCGCTCGAGGGCGCGCGTTGCGTGTCGCTCGGCGCGCAAACGCCCGTGTGGGACATCTCGCTGGCGGCCAGCGCCTACCGGTGCGACATCGTGGCGCTGGGCTTCACCGGCTGCATGAACCCCAATCAGGTGGTCGACGGTCTCCAGGAGCTGCGCAGCAAGCTCTCGCCCGAGGTCGAGCTGTGGGTGGGAGGCGCTGCGCCGGTGCTGCATCGACGCAGCGTCGAAGGCGTGCTCGCGTTGGGCTTGTTGAGCGACATCCGCACCGAGCTCGAGCGCTGGCGGCACGGCAGCGCATGACGCGCGCCACCCCGGGGTTCCGGGGCAACAAGGCCGCGCTGCCGCAAAAGCCCTGCGTGCAGTGCGCGCGGCCGATGACCTGGCGACGCGTGTGGGCGAAGAACTGGGCTGACGTGAAGTTCTGCAGCGAGCGTTGCCGGGGCGAAGCGCAGCGAACCCGGCCCCGTCCATGAGCCAGGCGATCCGCCAGCTCGTGCTGGTGCTGGGCGACCAGCTCGGATTGGACAGTCCGGCCCTCGCGGGGCTCGACCCGGCGCACGACCGCGTGTTGATGATCGAAGCGCCCGGCGAGGCGCGCTGGGTGTGGAGCCACAAGGCGCGCATTGCGTTGTTCATCGCGGCGATGCGCCACTGTCGTGATGCGCTGCGCGAGCGCGGCCTGGTCGTCGAGTACATCGGCCTGGAAGACAGCGACGAGCCCACGCTGGTCGGCCGTCTGGCCGCGCAGTTGCAACGGCTGCGGCCTGAGGGCCTGTGCCTGCTGGAGCCCGGCGAGTGGCGACTGCAGCAAGACATCACCGCGGCGGCCGGTGAGGCTGGGGTGCCGCTGCGGTTGATCGCGGATCCGCATTTCCTGTGCTCGCGCGCCGACTTCGCGCGCTGGGCGGGCAAGTACCGCAAGACCGAAAAGTCCAGCTTGCGCATGGAGTACTTCTACCGCGACATGCGCAGGCGTCACCGGGTGCTGCTCGACGCCACCGACACCGACCAGCCCGAGGGCGGGCAGTGGAACTACGACGCCGACAACCGCAAGGGTTACCCGAAGGGCGGGCCCGGGCTGATCCCGCCAGCGGCGTTTTTCGAGCCCGACGCGCTGACCCGCTCGGCGCTGGCCGATGTGGCCCGGCTGTTTGCCGATCACCCCGGCTCGCTCGAGCACTTCGTGTGGCCGGTCACGCGCGAGCAGGCGCTGCGTGCGCTGGACGCGTTCATCGAGACCCGGCTGGTGAACTTTGGTGATTACCAGGACGCCATGTGGGCGGGCACGCCTTTCGGCTGGCACTCGCTGCTGGCCAGCAGCTTGAATTTGCATCTGCTCGACCCGCGCGAGGTGATCGCCGCGGCCGAGCAGGCCTATCGCGCCGGGCGAGCGCCGCTCGCCGGCGTCGAGGGCTTCATCCGGCAGATCCTGGGCTGGCGCGAGTTCATCCGCGGCGTCTACTGGCTGGACATGCCCGGGATGGCTGAGGCCAACCACTTCGGACACCATCGCGCGCTGCCGCGCTGGTTCTGGAGCGGCGACACCCGCATGGCCTGCGCGCGCGACGCCATCGAGCAAACGCTGCAGTACGGCTACGCGCACCACATCCAGCGGCTGATGGTGACCGGGCTGTTTGCCCTGCTGGCCGAGATCGATCCCAAGCAGGTGGCGGCCTGGTACCTCGCGGTCTATGTCGACGCGGTGGAGTGGGCCGAGCTGCCCAACGTGGCCGGCATGGCGCTGTACGCCGACGGCGGGCGCTTCACCAGCAAGCCGTATGTCGCCTCGGGCGCTTACATCCAGCGCATGAGCAACCACTGCGGCGGCTGCGCTTACGCGCCCGATGCTAAAGCGGCGCAAGGCACGGGCAAGCCGCTGTGCCCGTACACGGTGCTGTACTGGAATTTTCTTGACCGCCACGAGGTCGAACTCGCGGCCAACCCGCGCACGGCACTGATGGCGCGCAACGTGACCCGGCTCGACGCGGCCGAGCGCGAGCGCCGGCGCGTGGCGGCCACCGCGCTGCTCGTCGACCTCGACACGCTGTGAGCCATGCCGGCCTCCACGCCGCGTGGTCATGTCAACCCGACTAAACTTTGGAACTCGTCAGAAGGCGTTGCCACCATGTCCACCATGCTCTATCCCGAACTCTTCAAGCAGCTCGAAGCCGTGCGCTGGAACATGGACAAGGACATCCCCTGGGACTCCTTCGACGCCAGCGCGCTGACCGAAGAGCAGGCGCAAACCATCAAGATGAACGCGATCACCGAGTGGGCGGCGTTGCCGGCCAC
>CANFXR010000019.1 GCA_947451035.1 Burkholderiales bacterium | reverse complement strand
GCTCGAGGGCAGACAAGCAGCATCCGTGGCGAAAAGCTCATGGGGTGAGCCTCGCGCTGCTGCCGTGGAAATTTTTGGGAAGGAAGGCGAAGCGATCTATACCCAGATGTCATGGCGACAAATCGAAATCTGGGGCCTGACCTCTGCGGCACACCTAGACACCCCCAGGGGGTCAGATGCGTTGGTCCCACCCCCACCCACCGGGGGGGTCTATCGCGCCGGGCCAGGCAAGACCCGGAACACGTCCGCGCCATCAGGGTGATCAACTCTCTTTAAGGCACCGGGCATGCGACACCCCACCGTTCAACAAGCGCTCGAGCTTCTGGCTTGCGAAGTCCTTCCCGCGACGGATGCACTGACAGGCCCGCAAGCTGTGCGCGACTACCTGCGGCTTCTCCTGGGGGATCGGCCGCACGAGGTCTTCGCCGTGGTCTTCCTGGATGCGCAGCACCGGGTCTGTCGAGCCCTCACGGGCCGATGAGTACCTGACGCAGACGCTGAAGTCAGCGCTGGCGCTGGTCGATGTGCGGGTTCTTGATCACGTGATCGTCACGCGGGGTGCTGCTGTGAGCGTGGCGGAGCGTGGGCTGAGGTGCACAAGTCGCCTGTCATAAAAGACCGAAGGGGCCGATGGCCCCTTTTTGTATTGCGTTGTTAGATGGCGCCCCAGGGCTCCGCCCGACGGAGCGCCGCGCTCGCCAGCGCCCTAACGTGCGCCGGCTTGGTGCGTCAGCACACGTCGAGGCTGGCCGTCCTTCGGTGTCAACTCGCCGATCAAGCTGTCGATCTGTTGCATCGCGGCTTCGAAAGTCACGGTGTCGTGGCTTTGGAGAAACTTCAGGAACTTCTCATGCTGAGGCTTGAACTTGCTGGCCACACCGATCTCGCTCCAGAAAAGCTCTTCGGCATCGGCTTGGGTGATGAAAGTCATTTTTCGATCCTTGGGGAAGTTGTTCGTGAGGCGGACCGCAAGTCCGTTGGAAACGATCCTAGGCACCAACATCATTCGAGTAAAGTAAATAGTTCTTATGCTGAACATCACCCCTACTCTATGCACGCAACCTTTCGCCAGCTGCAGTTGTTTTTAGCCCTGGCTGAAGCCGGAAGCATCACCGCGGCAGCACGCGCTTGTCATGTCACCCAACCGACGGTGTCGATGCAGCTGAAAGACCTGGCCGACTCGGTCGGCTTGCCGCTGTACAACCAGTTGGGCAAGCGCTTGCGGTTGACTGAAGCGGGTGAGGCGCTGGTCAGCGCCGCCCAGAGCATGAGCGACGAGTGGGCTGCGTTCGAACAGAAAATCAACGGACTCAAGGGCTTGACGCAAGGGCGGCTGCGCATCTCGGTGGTCAGCACGGCGAAGTATTTCGTGCCGGGCATTCTGGGAACGTTTTGCGCACGCTACCCGGACATCGACATCGCGCTCGAGCTCCTCAACCGCGACGGCGTGCTGGCGCGGCTGCGCGACCACCGAGACGATCTGTACATCATGTCGATGCCGCCACCGGACATGGAACTCGAACAGGAGATGTTCCTCCCCAATCCGCTGGTCGTGATCGCGTCCAAAGGACACCCCCTTGCCCATCGAAAGGCCATCCCCCTGGCCACACTGGCGAAGGAGCGATTCATATTGCGGGAGCAAGGCTCGAGCACGCGCATGGCTTGCGATGCGCACTTTGACTGCTTGGGATTCAAGCCGAATGTGCGGCTCGAACTCGGCAGCAACGAGGCCATCAAGCACTCGGTGGCAGCAGGCCTCGGGCTGGCGGTTTTGTCACGTCATGCGATTGCCGGGCGTGCCGACGGAGATGGCGTGACGGAGCTGAACGTGCGTGGTTTTCCGGCGCAGTCCAACTGGTTCATCCTGTACCCGAAAGACCACCGACTGGCGCCATTGGTCGTCGAATTCCTGGCTCACCTGCGAGCCAGCGCGAAGGAATTGACCGCATCCATTTCTGGCGCTGTGGGAACCTGAATCCGAGGCCGGCAAGCGCTGGCGCCAAGGCCACCTCGGCGCGAGGCGCGCCCTCCGATACACCCGCAGTCGTCCAGCCTCATGCAGACAAGAAAAAACCCCCAGATCGTTGAACGACTTGGGGGTTTGGTCTTTTTCGGCCCCTTGCGGAGCCTGAGATGGTGGGCGGTGCAGGGTTCGAACCTGCGACTTCCACCGTGTGAAGGTGGCACTCTACCGCTGAGTTAACCGCCCGATATTCCGGGGCGACCGCTGCATCAACGAACAACGCAGCGTCCCAACAAGCTCACGATTTTGCCACAGCCGTCCCCCATATCGCGCCCGACTTGCAAGATGCACTCAGGTCGGCGATCAAGGCTTCGTGGTTCTGCAATTCGGCATCGCCCGCCGCCAAGACCGGCGGCGAATACGCGCGCAGGTCTCGCGTGTCCGTCTGGTGGTTCGAGGTTTGCACCGGTTCGGCCTCGACGACCAGGGCCTTTTGACCACGCGTCATGCGCAAGTACACCTCGGCCAGCAGCCCCGCGTCGAGCAAGGCGCCGTGGGTGGTGCGGTGCCGGTTGTCGACCTCCAGCCTCTTGCACAGAGCGTCCAGAGAATTCGACTTTCCAGGGAAGGCCTCGCGGGCCATGGTCAGGCTGTCGGTGACCTGCGCGACGCCTTGCCTGAACTTGGGCAGGCTCAGCCGGCGCAGTTCCTCGTCCAGGAACCCCAGGTCAAAGTTGGCGTTGTGAATCAGGATTTCAGCCCCGGCCACGAATTCCATCAGAGCCTCGGCCACAGCCGAGAACACGGGCTTGTCGCTGAGGAATTCGTCGGTCAGGCCGTGGATCCTCAGGGCGTCCGGATGACTCGAGCGTTGCGGGTTGATGTACAGGTGCAGGTGCCGCCCCGTGATGGCCCTGTCGATCATTTCGATGCAGCCGATCTCGATGATCCGATCGCCGGTTGCGGGGCTGAGGCCCGTGGTTTCAGTGTCTAGAAAAATTTGTCTCATGGGTCCGCCGGATCGTTGGTGGCGCGCCTGGGCGCGGTTGGCGCCACAGGTCAGGTTGCAGGGGTCTCGCGTGTCGAGCGCCACATCAGCAGCAGCCCGGCCAGCACCATCGGCACGCACAGCCACTGGCCCATGCTCATCTGCAGCGCCAGCAAGCCCAGAAAGCCGTCGGGCTCGCGGAAATACTCGGCCGCAAAACGCAACAACCCGTAGCCCACCAGAAACGCGCCCGACACCGCCCCCAGGCCCCGCGGCTTTCTCGAGTAGGCCCACAGCAGCACGAACAAGAGCACGCCTTCGAGGGCGAACTGGTAAAGCGGAGATGGGTGCCTGGGCACCGCCGAACCCGACTGCGGATAGACCATGGCCCAGGGCAGCGTCGAGTCAGCGGCCCGGCCCCACAGTTCTCCGTTGATGAAGTTACCCAGGCGCCCGGCGGCCAGGCCGCTCGGCACGCAAGGCGCGATGAGGTCGGTGACGTCCAGGAAGCGCCTGCCGCGCGATTTCGCGAACAGCGCCATGGCTGAAATCACGCCCAGCAAGCCGCCATGGAAGGCCATCCCGCCCTTCCACACAGCGAACACCTCGATCGGGTTGGCAAGGTAATAACCCGGCTTGTAGAAGATCACATAGCCCACGCGACCACCGATGACCACGCCCAACACGCCGTAGAACAACAGGTCTTCGACGTCGCGCGACGTCCAGCCCGTCTTCGCGTACTGCGGCTGCGCGATGCGCCGATTGGCCAGCCAGAGGAACAGGCCGAATGCGATCAGATAACAGATGCCGTACCAGTGCACGGCGATGGGTCCGAGCTGCAACGCGATCGGGTCGAACTGGGGATGTACAAGCATGTGGCGGGTTGCAGCGGGGGTTGGCCGGACCATGATAAGCGTCGGGCTATCATCAAAAACCGAGGCCAGGCGCTCCTCGAGAGCCCTTTCAAAGCGCCCTTCCACACGATCAAACGAGACCACCGATGAGTATCAATCGCCGCTCCAAAAACATCACCGAAGGCGTGGCTCGGGCACCCAACCGATCGATGTACTACGCGCTCGGCTACCAGGAAGCCGACTTCAAGAAACCGATGATCGGCGTGGCCAACGGGCACTCGACCATCACCCCGTGCAACTCCGGACTGCAACGCCTGGCCGATGCCGCCGTCGCGGGCATTGAGGCCGCCGGCGGCAATGCGCAGATCTTTGGCACGCCGACGATTTCCGATGGCATGGCCATGGGCACCGAGGGCATGAAATACAGCCTGGTGTCGCGCGAGGTCATCGCTGACTGCATCGAGACGTGCGTCGGTGGTCAGTGGATGGACGGCGTTCTCGTGGTCGGTGGCTGCGACAAGAACATGCCCGGCGGCATGATGGGCATGCTGCGCGCCAACGTGCCGGCCATCTTTGTCTATGGCGGCACCATCCTGCCGGGCCGCTACAAGGGCCAGGACCTGAACATCGTCAGCGTGTTCGAGGCCGTGGGCCAGTTCAGCGCCGGCAACATGAGCGAAGAAGACTTCTGCCAGATCGAGCGGCGAGCCATTCCGGGCAACGGCTCGTGCGGCGGCATGTACACGGCCAACACGATGAGTTCGGCGTTCGAGGCGCTGGGCATGAGCCTGCCGTACTCGTCGACGATGGCCAACCCGCACGACGAGATCGAGGAGTCGGCCAAGCAAGCCGCCAAGGCGGTCTACGAGGCCGTGCGCATCAACCTCAAGCCGCGCGACATCGTCACCCGCAAGTCGATCGAAAACGCCGTGGCCGTGATCATGGCCACCGGTGGTTCGACCAACGCGGTGCTGCACTTCCTGGCGATCGCCCACGCCGCTGAAGTCGAATGGACCATCGACGATTTCGAGCGCATGCGCAAGCGCGTTCCGGTGCTGTGCGACCTGAAGCCGTCGGGGCGCTATCTGGCGGTCGACCTGCACCGCGCGGGCGGTATTCCGCAGGTCATGAAAACGCTGCTGGCGGCCGGTCTGATCCATGGCGACTGCATGACGATCACCGGCAAGACGGTGGCCGAAAACCTGGCCGATGTGCCCGACGTGCCACGCCTCGATCAAGACGTCATCCGCCCGATCGGTGACCCGATGTACGCCGAAGGACACCTCGCCATCCTGAAGGGCAACCTGTCACCGGAAGGCTGCGTGGCCAAGATCACCGGACTGAAGAACCCGGTGATCACCGGACCGGCCCGCGTGTTCGACGACGAGCAATCGGCGCTGGCCGCCATCATGGCGCGCAAGATCGTGGCCGGCGATGTGATGGTGCTGCGCTACCTGGGCCCCAAAGGAGCGCCCGGCATGCCGGAGATGCTCGCCCCCACGGGCGCGCTGATCGGTCAGGGGCTGGGTGAGTCCGTCGGGCTGATCACCGATGGACGCTTTTCGGGCGGCACCTGGGGCATGGTGGTCGGACACGTGGCGCCAGAGGCCTACGTGGGCGGCGGCATCGCCCTCATCGAAGAAGGCGATCTGATCACCATCGATGCCCACACGCTCAGCCTGAACCTGCATGTGAGCGAAGCGGACATCGCCGCGCGTCGCGCCGCATGGAAGGCGCCTGCGCCGCGCTACACGCGTGGCGTGCTCGCCAAGTTTGCGAAAAACGCGTCCAGCGCCAGTTCGGGGGCCGTGCTCGACAAGTTCGAGTGACGCGTCAGCGGCCCTGTTGATCAGGGCCGCCGGCGATCCTTGTCACCAATGCCCAGCGCGTCCAGATTCTTGCGACGCCGCGTGTCTTTGCGCGCGGCCATCTTGTCCATGGCCTCGCGCTGCGTCCGGCCGGTCTTGTCGGCATAGGTCCACCAGGCAACGGCTCCACCGAAAGGCGACAGCACGAGCCAGTAGGACCAGTCGGCCACGGGCCCCAGCCCGGCAACTTTCATGGCCAGAAACAACACGCCCAACACGACCAGATACATGACAGGCCCCTTTTGCTTGTTCGAGGTAGCTCACTCAGCGGCGGCACCGAGCCGACTTCCTAGAATGACCTCGTCGACTGTACCCGCCGAGCGGGACCGCGTCGCGGTACCCGTGCGATCCCCTGAAGGAACAACGATGAAATCTCTGGCACTGGCTTTTGCATTGATGGCTTCAGTGGCGGGACCCGCTCTGGCCAGCCAGGACCTGGCGCAAAAGAAAAACTGTCTGTCGTGCCACGCCGTCGACGTCAAGCGTGTCGGCCCGGCCTACAAGGACGTCGCGGCCAAGTACGCCGACGCCAAGGATGCGGTGGCGGTTCTTTCAGCCAAGGTCATCAAGGGCGGCAGCGGCACTTGGGGCGTCGTGCCGATGCCGGCCAACCCGCAGGTCTCGGAAGCCGAGGCGCGAACGCTGGTGCAGTGGATCCTCACGCTGAAGTGATCCCTGCGCCCAGACGAACGCGGCCTCAGTAGGCCTGGCCCAACTGGTCCAGGATCGCCGGGTTCTCGAGCGTGCTGGTGTCCTGGGTGACGGTCTCGCCCTTGGCCACCGAGCGCAGCAAGCGGCGCATGATCTTTCCGGAGCGCGTCTTCGGCAGGTTGTCACCGAAGCGGATGTCCTTGGGCTTGGCGATCGGGCCGATCTCCTTGCCGACCCAGTCGCGCAACTGCTTGGCGATGGCCTTGGCCTCGTCGCCCGTCGGACGCGAGCGCTTGAGAACGACGAACGCGCAGATCGCCTCGCCGGTGGTGTCGTCCGGGCGGCCCACCACCGCGGCCTCGGCCACCAGCTCGGTGCAACTGACCAGCGCCGACTCGATTTCCATCGTGCCCATGCGGTGACCCGACACGTTCAGCACGTCGTCGATGCGGCCGGTGATGGTGAAGTAGCCGGTGCTGGCATCGCGGATCGCGCCGTCACCCGCCAGGTAGTACTTGCCCTGAAAGTCCTCGGGGTAGTAACTCTTCTTGAAGCGCTCGGGATCGCCCCAGATCGTGCGGATCATGCTGGGCCATGGGCGTTTGACGACCAGGATGCCGCCCTGCCCCCAGGGCACTTCGCGGCCGGTCTCGTCGACCACCGCGGCCATGATGCCCGGGAAGGGCAGCGTGCACGAACCAGGCACCAGCGGCGTGGCGCCCGGCAGCGGCGTGATCATGTGACCGCCGGTCTCGGTTTGCCAGAAGGTGTCGACGATCGGGCAGCGCCCGCCACCGATGTTCAGGTAGTACCACTCCCAGGCCGCCGGGTTGATCGGCTCGCCCACCGAACCGAGGATGCGCAGGCTGGTCAGGTCGTAGCGCTTGGGGTGCACGGCCTCGTTGGATTCGGCCGCTTTGATGAGCGAGCGGATGGCGGTGGGTGCGGTGTAGAAGATCGAGACCTTGTGGTCCTGGATCATCTTCCAGAAGCGCCCGGCATCCGGGTAGGTGGGCACGCCTTCAAACATGACCTGCGTGCCACCCAGTGCCAGAGGCCCATAGGCGATGTAGGTGTGGCCGGTCACCCAGCCGATGTCAGCCGTGCACCAGAAGACGTCGTCGGGCCGAAGGTCGAACGTCAGCTTGGTGGTCAGCGCGGCGTGCACCAGATAGCCGCCGGTGGCGTGCTGGACGCCCTTGGGCTTGCCGGTCGAGCCTGAGGTGTAAAGCAGGAACAGCGGGTGCTCGGCACCCACCCATTCGGGTTCGCAGGTGGCGGGCTGCGCCGCCATCACCTCGTGCAACCACAAATCGCGCGGGTTCCAGGCGATCTTGCCGCCGGTGCGGCGGTACACGATGACGTCCTTCACGCTGTCGCATTGGCCTGAGGCCAGCGCCTCGTCGACGATCGATTTCAACGGCAACGACTTGCCGCCGCGCAGCTGCTCGTCGGCCGTGATCACCGCGATAGCACCGGTGTCCTTGATGCGGTCTTGCAGGCTTTGCGCCGAAAACCCGCCGAACACCACCGAATGGGTCGCCCCGATGCGCGCGCAAGCCTGCATGGCCACCACGCCTTCGACGCTCATCGACATGTAGATGACCACGCGGTCACCCTTGCTGATGCCACGGGCCTTGAGCGCGTTGGCAAGCTGGCAGGTGCGCGCCAGCAGGTCCGCGTAGGTGACTCGCGTGACGGTGCCGTCGTCGGCTTCGAAGATGATGGCGACCTTGCCGCCCCGCCCGGCCTCGATCTGCCGGTCCAGGCAGTTGTACGAGGCGTTGAGGGTGCCGTCCTCGAACCACTTGAAGAACGGTGCCTCGCTCTCGTCGAGCACCTTGGTGAAGGGCGTTTTCCAGGAAACGAGCTCGCGCGCTTGGCGCGCCCAGTAGCCCTCGTAGTCGTCGTTGGCCTCCTGGACCAGCGCCTCGTACTGCGCCATGCCTTGGACATGGGCGCCGGCCATCGATTCGGCCGACGGGCTGTGGGTGTGCCATTCAGTGGGGCTGGTTGCGCTCAAGTTGGTCTCCTGAAGAATTTTTTTGATGAAGTGCTGCCAGCTTAGGCGGCAGCTCTTACGAACCGCTTACTCGAGCCCTCTGGGGGGTGGCAGCGCGATTTGGAGCGTCTCGGTCTGCCAAAGAGCCGAGCATCTTGACACGCGCGCGCCCTAGACTCCACGCGGGGTTTCCCCTTCACCCCGTCACCCCATCACGCCAACCGTTGACCGCTCTCATGACACAAGCACAAAAAAGCCCACCGCAAAGACTTGCGCCCCTGCCCCGGCTGATCTTCGCCACGCGCTGGTTGCAGCTGCCACTCTATCTGGGGTTGATCCTGGCTCAGGGTGTCTACGTGTTCCAGTTCTGGGTCGAACTGGTTCATCTGATCGAGGCGGCCTTCGGCAATCAGGCGGCGCTGATCACGCTCGTCAAAAGCACCGGATACCAGGCCGCGTCGATCCTCGGCCCCGACGGCAAGATCGCCGGCTACGAGCCGATCGCGTCGCTGAACGAAACGATCATCATGCTGGTGGTGCTGGCGCTGATCGACGTGGTGATGATCAGCAACTTGCTGATCATGGTGATCGTCGGCGGCTACGAAACCTTCGTATCGAAGCTGGGGCTGGAGGGTCACCCCGACCAGCCCGAATGGCTGAATCAGGTCAACGCCTCGGTGCTCAAGGTCAAGCTGGCCACGGCCATCATCGGGATCAGTTCGATCCACCTGCTCAAGACCTTCATCAACGCGGCCAACTACAGCGACAAGGTGTTGATGTGGCAGACCCTCATCCACCTTGCCTTCCTGACGTCGGCGCTGGCCATTGCTTACACCGATCGGCTCATGCACCCGCCCGGCGAGCCGGGCAAGGACCACTGAGCCGAACCCGACCGGATCACAGCCGCCGGTGCGCGGCCATCAAGATGGCCGCGCCCAGCAGTCCCGACAGCACCGAGCCGCACAGCACGCCCAGCTTGACACGCAACTCGTAACCCGCATCCAGCCCGGAGAACGCCAGGCCGCCGATGAACAGGCTCATCGTGAAGCCGATGCCGCACAACACGGCCACGCCGAAGCATTGCAGCCGGGTCGCGCCCGCAGGCCGGTTGGCCCAGCCGCAACGCACCATCAGCGACAAACTGCCAAACACACCTGCCGCCTTGCCGACCACCAGGCCCAGCGCGATGCCCAGCGGAATGCCCTGAAACAACGTGGCCGGGTTGACGCCGGCCAGGGCCACGCCCGCATTGGTGAGGGCAAAGACCGGCAGCACCACGAACGCCACCCAGGGGTGCAGCGCATGCTCCAGGTCCTGCGCCGGCGAGCGGCCATCCGGTGCGCGCATCGGGATCGCCAGCGCGGTGACGACGCCGGCCAGCGTGGGGTGCACGCCCGACTTCAGCACGCACAGCCACACGGCCAGCCCCACCACCAGATAGACGTCCACCCGCATCACCCGCGCGCGGTTGAGCAGCACCAGCACCAGCACGCCCAGCCCCGCGGCCATGAGCATGGGCAGCGACAGGTGGTCGGTGTAGAACAGCGCGATCACCACGATCGCGCCCAGGTCGTCGATGATGGCCACGGCGGTCAGAAAGATCTTCAGCGAGGTCGGCACGCGCGGCCCCAGCAGCATCACGATGCCGATGGCAAAGGCGATGTCGGTGGCCGCCGGGATGGCCCAGCCGCGCAGCGCCACCGGATCGCCCAGGTTGCACAGGCTGTAGATCAGGGCGGGCATCGCCATGCCGCCGAGCGCGGCCACCGCCGGCAGCATCGCCTGGCGCCGGTCACCCAGCTCTCCCTCGACGAACTCGCGCTTGATCTCCAGCCCGACCAGCAAGAAGAACACCGCCATCCACAGGTCGTCGATCCAGACCACCAGGGGCTTGGCCAGCAGCACCCATTCGCCCAAGCGCACTTCGACCGGGGTCTGCACCAGCGCCTCGTACATCGGATGCCACGGCGAATTGCTGATGATCAGCGCGGCCACGGCAGCGATGGCCAGCACGATGCCAGCGGCGGACTCGTGGGCAAAAAACCGCAGAAACGCCAGCGAGGAACGGGCGTGGGCGTCAAGCTTCAATGGGGATCCCTTCGGTAAACTCGTTTGGCTGTCCGGCGCGTGCCGGAGCCTTTACGCGACCAACCCTTGCGAGCCCCCATGACCACCATCCGTCAAGCCGACCTGATCGAGAGCATTGCCGCCGCGTTGCAGTACATCAGCTACTACCACCCGAAAGACTATATCGCCCACCTCGCGAGGGCCTACGCTGCGGAGCAGAGCCCGGCGGCCAAGGATGCGATCGCGCAGATCCTGACCAATTCACGCATGTGCGCCGAGGGCCGCAGGCCCATCTGCCAGGACACCGGCATCGTCAACGTCTTTCTCAAGATCGGCATGGACGTGCGCCTCGAAGGCTTCGACGGCAGCATCGAAGACGCCATCAACGAGGGCGTGCGCCGCGGCTACCTGAACCCCGACAACACCCTGCGCGCGAGCATCGTGGCCGACCCGCTGTTCGAGCGCAAGAACACCCAGGACAACACGCCAGCGGTCGTCCACATGACGGTGGTGCCGGGCAACACGGTCGACGTGCAGGTCGCGGCCAAGGGCGGCGGCAGCGAGAACAAGAGCAAGTTCGTGATGCTCAACCCGAGCGACAGCGTGGTCGACTGGGTGATGAAGACGGTGCCCATGATGGGCGCGGGCTGGTGCCCGCCCGGCATGCTGGGCATCGGCATCGGCGGCACCGCCGAAAAGGCCATGTTGATGGCCAAGGAGATCCTGATGGATCCGATCGACATGTACGAGCTCAAGGCCCGCGGCCCGAACAGCAAGCTCGAAGAACTGCGCATCGAGCTGTGCGACTCGATCAACGCACTGGGCATCGGCGCGCAGGGCCTGGGCGGCCTGACCACGGTGCTCGACGTGAAGATCGCCATGTACCCGACCCACGCGGCCAGCAAGCCGGTGGCGATGATCCCGAACTGCGCGGCCACCCGACACGCGCACTTCGTGCTCGATGGCTCGGGGCCGGCCTACATCGACCCGCCCAGCCTCGACCTGTGGCCCGATGTGCACTGGCAGCCCGACTACAACAAGAGCCGCAAGATCGACCTGGGCACCCTGACCAAGGCCGAAGTCGCCAGCTGGCAGCCCGGCGACACGTTGCTGCTGTCGGGCAAGGTGCTGACCGGGCGCGATGCGGCGCACAAGCGCATTCAGGACATGCTTGCCAGGGGCGAGAAGCTGCCGGTCGACTTCACCGACCGCGTCATCTATTACGTCGGCCCGGTCGATCCGGTGCGTGACGAAGTGGTGGGCCCGGCCGGCCCGACCACCGCCACGCGCATGGACAAGTTCACCGAGATGATGCTGGCGCAAACCGGCCTGATCGGCATGATCGGCAAGGCCGAGCGCGGACCGGCCGGCATCGCTGCGATCAAGAAGCACCAAAGCGCCTACCTGATGGCCGTCGGCGGCGCGGCCTACCTGGTGAGCAAGGCCATCAAGCAGGCCGAGGTGGTGGGCTTTGCCGACCTGGGCATGGAGGCGATCTACGAATTCGACGTCACCGACATGCCGGTGACGGTGGCGGTCGACTCCCACGGCACCTCGGTGCACGAGACCGGGCCCAAGGAGTGGCAGGCCAAGATCGGCAAGATCCCGGTCTCGGTGGTCTGATGGAAGGGCGGGCATCAGGACGCGCGTCGTGGCGTCCGATGCCCATGGACCTGACGCCACCGGTGAGCCGCCCATGATCCACTGGCTGCGCAGCGCCGAAGACCCGCTGCCCGACACGCGGCTGGCGCTGCCCGCCGACTCCGACGCGCCGGGGTTGCTGGCCGCCGGCGGCGAATTGAACCCGGCGCGGCTGGCCGAGGCCTACTCGAAGGGCGTGTTTCCCTGGTACAGCGCCGGCCAGCCGGTGCTGTGGTGGTCGCCCGACCCGCGCATGGTGCTGTGGGTGGCTGACTTCAAGCTCGCCCGCTCGCTGCGCAAGACCCTCGGCCGCTTTGCCCGCTCGCCGGTGTGCGAGGTGCGCATCGACAGCGCCTTCGGCCAGGTCATCGAGGCCTGCGCGTCGACGCCGCGCGACGGCCAGGACGGCACCTGGATCGTCGACGACATGGTTCAGGCTTACAGCCGCTGGCACGCGCTGGGCGCGGTGCACAGCTTCGAGACCTGGATCGACGGCGAACTCGTCGGCGGGCTGTACGGCGTGGGCATCGGGCGGATGTTCTTTGGCGAGTCGATGTTCTCGCGTCGCACCGACGCGTCGAAGATCGCGCTGGCCGCACTGGTGTGCTTTTGCCGCGAGCACGCCATCGAGCTGATCGACTGCCAGCAACGCACCGGCCACCTGGCGTCGATGGGTGGTGGCGAGTTGCCAAGAACCGCGTTCGAAGCCGCCATCACCGAGCGCTGCGCCAGGCCTGCTCCGACGGCCTGGACCTATCATCAGCGCTTCTGGAAACACCTCCTGCCGCCCCCGTGACTAGCCCGACAGAGCTCCCGCTGGAGACGATTCAGTTCTACGCGACGGCGCCTTACGCCTGTAGCTATCTGCCCGACCGAATGGCGCGCTCGCAGGTCGCCACGCCCATCCACCTGATTCAGTCGGATGCCTATTCGGACCTGGTGAAAAGCGGCTTCCGGCGCAGTGGCATGTACACCTACCGGCCCTACTGCGACAGCTGCCGCGCCTGCGTGCCGCTGCGCATCCCGGTGGCCACCTTTGAGGCCACGCGCAGCCAGCGCCGTGCCTGGAAGTCGCACCGGCACCTCGAAGTCCGGGTGCTGGGCATGGGGTTCGCCGACGAGCACTATGAGCTGTACGCGCGCTACCAGACCAGCCGGCACAGCGGCGGCGGCATGGACAACGACAGCGTTGAGCAGTACGTGCAGTTCCTGCTGAAAAGCCGCGTCAACTCGCGCATGGTCGAGTTTCGGGAGCCGGTCGGACCCGACGACGCCGGGCCGCACGGCGTGCTCAAGATGGTGTCCATCGTCGACATCCTGAACGACGGGCTGTCGGCGGTCTACACCTTCTACGAGCCCGAAGCGCACAAGAGCTACGGCACCTACAACGTGCTGTGGCAAATCGAACAGACGCGCGCGCTGGGCCTGCAGCACCTGTACCTCGGCTACTGGATCGCCGAGAGCGCCAAGATGGCCTACAAGTCGCAGTTCACGCCATGCGAGTACCTGGTCAACGAGCAATGGGTGGCCGAGCCGCCGTCACCCGACGATCAGCCGCCTGTCGACGAACCGCCCGACGCCTGACTCTCCCGCGCCGTTGCCGCCACCGCGTGGCAACATCGCTTTCTTTTTTCAAACTGCCAGAGAACACCACAAATGGAATCGGAATCGGAATTGGAACCCCTCACCCCCTTGCACTGCTACGGCGTCAAGGACGCGCTGATGGCTGACGACAAGAGCGCCGTGCTGGTCGAACTGATCCTCGAGAACAGCCAGATCTTTCCGCTCCAGCTGGACTTCGAAGGCATCGACCTGATGTCGCGCATCGTCTTGTCATCGGCCAAGGCCATGGGCGTCGCACAGGAAGGCCGCCCACCGCTGGCCGACACCATGCCCAGCGATTCGGTGCACATGGAAGCCGACGAAGTGCTGGTGCGCGCCAATGCCGATGGTCCGGTGCTGGTCATGCGCGTGGGCTCGATCGACATCTCGCTCAAGCTGCCCAACCAGGCCCTGGCCAACGCGCTGGCCGGCGCGCTGTCGACCTGATCGCAGACCTGATCGTCCGACGGGCCGACGGCGCCACACGGCGGTGATGTCCTCCACCGGGAACAGCACCGCCGTCGCCGAGACCCTGGCCTGGCTGGATCGTGCCGTCATCGGCCTGAACCTGTGCCCGTTCGCGCGTGCGGTGCGTGTCAAGGCGCAAATCCGCTGCGTGGTCAGCGAGGCCCGCGATCCCGAGGCCCTCTTGGGCACGCTGTGCGACGAGATCCGGCTGCTGCTGGCCACCGATGTGGCGCAGTGCGAGACCACCTTGCTGGTGCACCCGCAGGTGCTCACCGACTTCGGCGACTACAACGACTTTCTCGACGTGGCCGAAGCCGCGCTCGACTCGATGGGTTGTGCTGGCGTGCTGCAGCTGGCCAGCTTTCACCCCGACTACCAGTTCGCCGGCACCGACGCCGACGACGTGACCAACGCCACCAACCGCTCGCCCTACCCCACGCTGCACCTGCTGCGCGAGGCCAGCATCGACCGTGCGGTGGCCGCATTCCCCGACGCCGCCGAGATCTACGAGGTGAACCTGCGCACGATGGAGTCACTGGGAAGCGCGGGCTGGCAAGAGCTGCGCGAGCAGTGCCGGCGCGATGCTGCCGGGCCGCCCACGGGCGCCGGCACCGCCGGCTGACCCCCCGCGTGTCCAGGGCGGCAACTCAAGTACCGCCGTGCGCCACCGATAAGACCGGGATGGGCGCAGCACAGTTGCCGCCCCACGCATTGGGCGTCGGACTGGCGCTTGCCCCTGTTAAGCGGTTTGTCATTCAGATCGGCAGCCCTCGAGCCCCGTCCGGAGAGCCTGACACATGCGAACGCCCGCCCCTGAAAGCCCACTCGAAGCGCTGCTCGCAGCGTCCGGCGATCTCGCCTTTCACCTCAACAGCACCGGCGCCGTCACCTACGCCGCCGGCCTCGACACGGTGGCCGGCTTCGGTCAGACCGGCCACACCGTTCAGTCGTTCTTCGAGCTGTTCACGCAGGAAGACCAGGCCCGCGTGCACGAGGCCTTTGATGCGGCGATCGGCGCCCAAACGCGAGTGGCGCTGGACGTCGCGCTGCGCCCTGAATTCACCGCCCGCTTTCGCTGGCTGCTCAGCGGCTACGACGCGGGTGCCCGGCAAGGCGTGATGGCCGTGGGGCACCAGATCGCCATCGAAGGTCCTGGCGCCGCCGATCCGGGCATGCACGACGCGCTCACCGGAGTGCCCAACCGCTTGCTCTTGCAGGACCGCTGCGAGCAGGCCATCGAACTGGGCAACCGGCAGGAGTCCAGCTTTGCGCTGCTGCTGCTCAACCTCAAGGGCTTCGCCAAGGTGAACGAGGCGCTCGGGGTCCGGGCCGGCGACGATCTGCTGCGGCAAGTCGCGCAGCGACTGCTGTCGCATGTGCGCTCGAGCGACACCGTGGCGCGCATCGGTCCGGACGAATTTGCCCTGCTCATGCCCGACATGGACGACCCCGAGAACATGCTCAAGCTCGGCCGCCAGTTGCTGGCCCTGACCGAGACGGCTTTCGTCCTGGACGACACCGAAGTGCACGTCAGCGCCTCGATGGGGTTCGCGCTGTACCCCGCGCACGGCGTGACCCATGAGGCCTTGCTGCGCGGCGCCACGGCCGCCTTGAAAGACGCGAAGGACGCCGGCGGCAGCCGCTGCACGATGTTCAACAACGCAGCGCGCACCGATGCCAGGGCCTTGCTCACGCTCGAGAGCGCGTTGCATCAGGGCGTGACCAACGGCGAGCTCTACTTGCACTACCAGCCGCTGGTCGACATCGAGGGGCAGATCTACGGGGCCGAAGCGCTGATGCGCTGGAACCGCGGAGGCACCGTGCCGGTGTCACCCGCACAGTTCATTCCGGTCGCCGAAGACTGCGGACTGATCCAGTTGCTGGGCACCTGGGCGCTCAAGGCGGCCACCGCCGGCTTTGCCCGCATCAACCGCGAAAAGAACATGGCGCTGACCATCTCGGTCAACGTCAGCCCCCGGCAGTTCCGGGGGGTTAACTTCCTGCAGACGGTGGCCGATGCGCTCGCGTTTTCCGGCTTGCCGCCGCGCTTGCTGCAGCTCGAGATCACCGAGGGGGTCCTGATGACCGATCCCGAGGCCGCTGCCCGACTGCTGACCAAGCTCACCGACATCGGGGTGCAAGTGGCCATTGACGACTTCGGCACCGGCTACTCCTCGCTGGCGTACCTCAAGCGCTTCAGCCTGTCGTCGCTCAAGATCGACCGCAGCTTCGTGAAGGACCTGCCTTCGCCCAAGGATCTGGCGATCTGCCGCTCGGTGTTCTCGATGAGCCGCGAACTCGGCCTCAAGAGCGTGGCCGAAGGCGTCGAGACGCAAGAGCAGTGGCACATCCTGCGCGACGCCGGCTGCGACGCGATCCAGGGCTACTTCTTCGGCAAACCGCAATCGCTCGGCGACTTCGAAGCGCTGGTCGATGCGCAAGCCCTGCCCCAGATGAAAGCAGCCTGAGTGTCACTGCCCCCGCCACAAGCCGCCTTGCCCCAGCTCGACGAAACCTTTGCGCAACTGATGGCCAAGGCGGGCGAGAAAGGCGATCTCCCCGGCTTTTCGCAATCGGCCCGCAGCATCCTCAATGCACTGACGTCCGAGGCCGACAACGACGCCGAGCTGGTGCAGACCATCCTGACCGATGCCGGTCTCACGCAGCGCGTGCTGCGTCTGGCCAACAGCGCCATGTACAACGTGTTCGGCGGCGAGGTCACCTCGGTCACGCGCTCGGTGCAGGTGCTCGGCGTGCAGACCGTCGCCCATCTGGCGCTGGGCCTCAAGGTCATGGAGTCCGTTGGCCGCGGCCGGCCCGCCTGCGAAGGCACCCTGGCCGAGATGCACAAGTCGGTGCTGGCCGGCTTCATGGGTCGCCAGCTCGCGGGCAGCCAGGCCTCGCCCAGGGATGCCGAAGCCGCCGCCGTGTGCGCCGTGCTCATGGGCCTGGGGCGCATGATGGTGTGCTTCTACCTGCCGCAGGCCTGGTCGCGCATCCAGGCCGGGACCCACGATTCGATGTCCGAAGACGACGCGGCCCGTGCCGCCCTGGGCGGCACGTTTGCCGACATCGGGCAGCGCATGACGCGGCAATGGGGCTTGCCCGCCTCGCTCACCAACTGCCTGCAATCGCGCATCCCGCAAGACGGTCAGGGCCCGGCCACCCACGAAGAGCGGCTGAGCATGCTGGCCACGGCGGCCACCCAGTGCGCGCGGATCCTGCACGACGAGCCCGAAGACCCCGACGCGCAGGTCAGCGGCGTCGTGGGCGTTTTTGCGACCTCGCTGGGGCTCGAGGCAGAGGCGATGAACGAGGCGATCCGCGCGGCCCGCACGGCAGCGCGCCAGCACTTCGACGAACAGCCGGCGGCGCTGGTGCAGCCCGTCACCGAGAGCGAGCGACAGGCCCGTTTGCTGCGTGGATGGCGCGACCTGCAAGAAGCCGGCAAGTCGGCCACCCCGACCCAGATGCTCAACTTGTCGCTCGAGTACCTGCACAGCAACTTTGGCGCGAAGCGCAGCTTTTGCTTCCTGCGCTCACCCAAGGACAAGAGCTATGCCGCGCGCTTCGGTCTGGGCGACGGCAGCGCAGCGCTGTTGCCCGCGCTGCAGTTCAGCAGCCTTGCGCCGTCCGATGTCTTCAACGTCGTGCTCGACAGCGGCAAGGTGCTGTTCGTGGAAGATGCCAAGGTCGACAACCTGCAGGCCAGGCTGCCGGCCTGGTGGCTGGACTCGCTGGGCAGCGCGCTGAGTTTTTGCATCATCCCGCTGGACATCGACGGCGCATCGGTCGGCTTCTTGTACGTCGACTGGTCGCCTCCGCTGTCGGCACCGCGCATGGACATCGTGCGCACGCGCACCCTGCGCCAGGTGCGCGACATCCTGGTCTCGCATTTCTCGACGGCCCGCGCCTAGGCGGCGGACCCTCGAGCGGCGCGGCGCTCAGCCGCCGCCCAGCGGCTTGAACAGTTCTTCGAAGTCCTGCGCCGTGAGCGCCGCCGAGCCCGCCACGCCTGAGAGCAGCGCATCGGCCAGACCGGCCTTGCGCGCTTGCAGCTCGAGCATCTTTTCCTCGACCGTGCCGCTGGCCACCAGCTTGTAGACGAACACCGGCTTGTCCTGCCCGATGCGGTAGGCGCGGTCGATGGCCTGCTGCTCGACGGCCGGGTTCCACCACGGGTCGTACAGGATCACGGTGTCGGCCGCGGTCAGGTTCAGCCCCACGCCACCGGCCTTCAGGCTGATCAGGAACACCGGCGCGGTGCCCTCCTGGAACGAGCGCACGACCTCGCCGCGTTGCTGCGTTTCGCCGGTGAGCTTCACGTAGTCCAGACCCAGGCGCACCAGCTCGGGCTCGATGAGTGCCAGCATCTCGGTGAACTGCGAGAACACCAGGATGCGGCGGCCTTCTTCGGCCAGCGTGGGCAGCAAGTCGCACAGCAACTCGAGCTTGGCCGATGGCGCCGCGGCCACGGCCGGCACCGCTTTCAGTTCCAGCGCAGCGTCGGCCGGGTCGTCGAAGACCGCCGCATCCGCCTCGCGCGGCAGCGCGTCGGCCGGCGCCGAGCCCTTGAACTTGAGCAGTCGCGGATCGCAGCACACCTGACGCAGCTTGAGCAGCGCATCGAGCACGACGATCTGGCTGCGCGCCAGCCCCTGCCTGGCAATCGCCTCGCGCAGCTTGCTGTCCATGGTGGCACGCACGGTCTCGTAGAGGTCGCGCTGCAGGCCGTCGAGCTCCACGCGCAGCAGCGTCTCGGTCTTGGCCGGCAGGTCTTGCGCCACCTGCAGCTTGGTGCGCCGCAGGATGAACGGGCGCACGCGGCGCGCCAGGTGATCGGCTTGCTGAGTTTCCTGGCGCTTTTCGATCGGATTGCGGTAATGCTCGCGGAACTGCGCTTCGCTGCCGAGCAGCCCCGGGCTCACGAAGTCCATCAGGCTCCACAGCTCGCCCAGGTGGTTTTCGAGCGGTGTGCCCGACAGGCACAGCCGGTGGCGCGCGTTGAGCGCCTTGAGCGCGACGGTGGCCTGACTGCGGCTGTTCTTGATGCGCTGGGCCTCGTCGAGCACCAGGTAATGCCAGTCCTGGCGCACCAGCGTGGGCATGTCGCGCACCGCCAGCGGGTAGCTGGTGACCACCACATGGGCGCCGGCGATCTCGCCGAACTGCTGGGCGCGGTGCTTGCCGTGCAGCACCAGCACGCGCAGCTGCGGCGTGAAGCGCGCCGCCTCCGACTGCCAGTTCTCGAGCAAGCTGGTGGGCACCACGACCAGGCTGGGCCGATCGAGACGACCGGCATCGAGCTCGTTTTGCAGCAGCGCGAGCGCTTGCAGCGTCTTGCCCAGACCCATGTCGTCGGCCAGCACGCCGCCGAAACCGGCGCAGCGCAGGAAGTCCATCCAGGTCAGGCCGTCGAGCTGATAGGGCCGCAGCTGCGCGTTGACGTGAGGCGACACCCCGACCGGCGGCAGCGGCTCGCCCACCCACAGCGAGCGCAACTGCTCGAGCAAACGGTCGAGCGCCGGTGGCGCGCGCAGCACCACGCCGGCCGACAGCGTCTCGAGCGCTCCGAGCTCGTAGCGCGACACCCGCGGCTCGGTCACGCTGAAGCCGCTGGTGCCGAACACGCCGCGCAGCCACGCCACCAGCGGCGCCACACGCGAGACCGGCAGGCGCAGCAGCCGCTCGCGGCGCAGCCGCGGCGCGTTGCGCCAGGCCGGCACCGAAGGGTCGACCTCCTCGGGCCACGGCAGCAGCACCTCGCCATCGGGGTCACGCAGCGTGGCCTCGAGCTTGAGCCAGCCGCCTTGCACCAGACCGACCAGCAAGGGCACCAGATCGACCGGCGTGCCGGCCACGCTGACCTTCAATCCGATGCGAAACCAGTCGGTGCCGCTGCCGGGCATTTCGTCGAGGCTCAACTCGAAGTCATCGGCCTCGAACACCTCGAACGGAAAGTCTTCCGCGCGCTCGACCAGCCAGCCTTCGGCCTGCAGCTGCGGGATGTAGCGGCTCAGCAGCAGCGGCCACTGATCGCGCGCGGTGGGCACCAGCGTGAGCTGGCCGTCCTCGAGCGCCGGAGGCAGCACGGCCGATTGCAGCCGGCCCGCCTTGAGCGCGGCCATGCGGTCCAGCGCGAAAGCCGCCACACGGCTCCACGGGCGCAGCTCGAGCTGCTCGAACAAGCGCTGCGTGGCCTGCGCCTCGGCCAGCGCATCGCGTTGGAATCGCGTCAGCTGCGTCTGGCCCGGGCGGCTCGGATCGGGCTGCTCGATGAAGGCCACATCCGACGCACCGGCCGGAAAGTTGAAATCGACCGAAGGCGCGCCGGCACGCATCGCACCGGGTGCGGCCACGCGGTAGCGCAGCACCAGCTGGGCGGCCGCCTGACGCAACGGCTGACCGGCCGGTGGCGGGCGCTGATGGCCTTCCAGCCAGGCTTCGGACGGCACGTTGGGGCAGGTCAGCAGCCGCAGCACCGGCAGCAGCGTGAGCTCGCCAAGTTCTTCGAGCGCCGGCGCGTGGCGTTCGGGCAGCGGCAGCATCACCTGATGCGCCAGCCCCACCGATTTCAAGCGCTCGACCAACCGCGGCAGCGCGTGGCCGGCCACCGGCGGCATGCCCGCCAGCCAACGGATGACCGGTGCGCTCAACTCGGCCGCCGACACGTCGGCCGGTCGCAACGCGAGCAGTCCTTGCGCATCGCGCACCACCGCGTGCGGCTCGGGCAGCAGCACCAGCGCCAGCACGCGGGTGCCGGGCTCGCTGTCGTCGGCCGACCAGTGCGTGGACCAGCGCTCGTCGGCGTCGGCCGACCAGCGCAACTGCAAGGTCAACGCCTCGTCGATCCAGGCCAGCGCGGGGCCGGGCGGGGTGTCGGGGTGAGCCTCGCCATCGTCCACCCACCAGCACGAACCCGACTGCAGCAGCTGCCGCAGCGTGGCCGCGGCGGTGCGACCTTGCAGCGGCAGCGGCGGGCTGGTGCGGTGAAGCACGAACGGCAGCAGCGCGGCCAGCAGCGCTTCATCGGCGTGGGTGACGTAAGACGGCCGCGTGCGCAGCATGTCGGCAATGGCT
Organism: Burkholderiales bacterium; assembly: GCA_947451035.1. Taxonomy (GTDB): domain Bacteria; phylum Pseudomonadota; class Gammaproteobacteria; order Burkholderiales; family Burkholderiaceae_C; genus PBB1. Next base: position 14,494 of record CANFXR010000019.1, on the reverse strand, counting down.
GGCGAGTGCGGGTGGTGGCGGCTGATCTCGCCGCTGCGCCGCGCGCTGCCCAGATACACACGCAAGTCCAGCCGGGCGGCCGACGCGCTCAGCACATACATCAGCCGCTTGGTGGGTGGCGCAGCGCTCGCCGGTGCCAGCGCGCGGCCGGTCTCCAGCCGCGGCTCGAACACGCCGATGGCCTGCCCCAGCCAGGCTTCGACCTCGTGGGGCAGCGCGTTGGATGAGGACCCGTTGCGGCCGTAGCCGTCGGCCTCGTCATCGTCGCCCGCCACCCGGTGGATCGTGACGCGCTCGGTCTCCTTGCTCACCACAGGCGCCACGCCCGCGTGGCGCGCCAGGTCGCTCGCCACCGCCCCGGTGCCCGTGAGGCCCAGCCGGCGCGCTCGCGCCAGGCCCGCTTCGTGGGCCATCAGCGCCGCACCCACGTGCATGCAGTTGAAGCCCACCGCGCAGGTGCACAGGCCGCGCAGGTGCAAGCCGGTGCGCGGGTCGATGAAAAAGCTGATCGTCTGCTCGTAGAGCTCGCTGCCGGTGCCACGCAGTCGCGTGTGCAGGCGGTCGCCGTCCTCGTGCTCGGACAGCAAGGCCTGGTCGGGCTTGAGGCCGATGGCGCGCATCAGCGTGAGGTGATCGAAGTGATCGCTGAGGTCGAAATCGGCGGGCAGCGAAAAATGGGACATCGGTCGGCACGGGGCTCAAGGGCAACCGGGCATTGTGGGACAGGCCGGCGCGTTTCCGGACGGCTGTGCGATCCTTTCGCGCATGTTTTGTCCCGCCAGGCCTCCATCGGGCACCCAACCCCCCCGCACAGACACCCGCCGGCGCCGTTGGCTGCAATGGTTTGCGCTGCTGCCGTGGGGTTCGGCTGCGCTGGCGCTGGGCGCGAATGCGCCGGCTGAGAGAGAGCGCGCGCTGGAGTTCCCGGCCGACCATGGCGCGCACCCCGACAGCCGCATCGAGTGGTGGTACGTGACGGGTGCGTTGCAAGCCGGCCCGTCGCCCGAGCGCTCCGGCGAGCCCACGCACGGCTTCCAGATCACCTTCTTTCGCTCGCGCACCGACGTGAGCGCCGATCACCCCAGCCGCTTCGCCGCGCAGCAGCTGGTGTTCGCCCACGCCGCGCTGACCGACCTGCGACAGGGCCGGCTGCTGCACGACCAGCGCATCGCGCGCGCCGGATTCGGCATCGCCGGGGCCTCGACGGGCGACGCGGCGGTGACGCTGCGCGACTGGCACTTCCAGCGCGAAGACGCCGCGGTGGCGGCCTCAGCGACGGCGGCAGCGAACGACGCCAGCCGCTACCGCGCCCGCGTGGTCAGCGACAGCGCCGGCTTCGCCTTCGACTTCAGCCTGACCACCACGCAGCCGGTGCTGCTGCAAGGCGATGCGGGCACCTCGCGCAAGGGGCCGCAGCAGACCAGTCGCTACTACAGCGAGCCGCAGCTGGCGGTGAGCGGCACGCTCACGCAGCAAGGCGCCGCGCTGCCCGTGCGCGGCACCGCCTGGCTCGACCACGAATGGAGCGATTCGGTGCTGCCGCCCGGGGCGGTGGGCTGGGACTGGATCGGCATGAACCTGAACGACGGCAGCGCGCTGACCGCCTTCCGGCTGCGCGCGGCCGACGGTCGCACGGTGTACGCCGGCGGCAGCCTGCGCACGGCCGGTGGCGTGCTGCGCAACTTCAGCCCCGACGAAGTGACCTTCACGCCGCACCGGGTGTGGATCAGCCCGGCCTCGCAGGCGCGCTACCCCGTCGAATGGACGCTGCAAACGCCCGCGGGGCGGCACCGCATCGTCGCGCTGCTCGACGCGCAGGAACTCGACAGCCGCCACAGCACCGGCACCATTTACTGGGAAGGCCTGAGCGAGCTGCGCGACGAGGGCGGCCAGCGCATCGCTCGCGGCTACCTCGAGATGACGGGCTATGCGAGCCGCCTGTCGCTGCCATGATTCGTGTTCAACCGATCAAGCCAACCGGGAGCGTGTGATGGCACTGTCAGAACGACACCAGAAGATGAGCGACGTGTGGGACGAGCACACGTATCAGGAGTTCGCCATGGCGAGCGCCGAGGCCGCGGTGCAAACGCTCACCGACGATGCGAGCGTCACCATCGTGCCGCTGGGCGTGTCGGTCTCGGGCAAGCCCAACGTGTTCGCCTACTACCGTGACTCGATGGTGTGCGCCATTCCACCGGACATGTCAGCCACGCGCCTGAGCCGCACCATCAACGATGAGCGCATCGTCGACGAGATCAGCTTCACGTTCACGCACACCCTCGAGCTGCCGTGGATCCTGCCGGGCCTGGCGCCGACCGGGCGCACCATCACGCTGGCCCACGTGGTGGTGGTCGACTTCCGGGGCGACCTCATCAGCGCCGAGCGCGTGTACTGGGATCAGGACTCGGTGTACCGGCAGGCGGGAGTCGCGCTCAGGTAGCGCGCGGGCGGGCGCCGTCAGCGCCGGCCTCGACTAAACCCATGGCGCGCCACGTCTTCGCGCCTTTGTAGACTCCGGCGATGACCTCCGCCTTCGCCTCCCCGCCGCCCGTCCCCACCCCCCGCACCACCGCCTCGGCGCTGCCGCCGCCCGGCAAGAACGTGCGCTCACTCGGCGGGCTGGCGCCGTTTCTCAGGCCCTACCGCAGCCGCATCGCGCTGGCGGCGTTGTTTCTGGTGATGGCCGCGGTGAGCACGCTGGTGCTGCCGGTGGCGCTCAAGTCGCTGATCGACCAGGGCCTGGTGGCGGCCGGGCCCGGCGAGCGGGTGATGGCGGTGCGGGATCACTTCTTTGCGCTGTTTGGCGTGGGCGCAGCACTCGGGCTGTTTTCGGCGCTGCGCTTTTACATGGTCAGCTGGCTGGGTGAGCGTGTCACCGCCGATCTGCGCAACGCGGTGTATTCGCACGTGCTGCGTCAAAGCCCCGAGTTCTTCGAGTCCACGCAAACCGGCGAGGTGCTGTCGCGCCTGACCACCGACACCACGCTGGTGCAAACGGTGGTCGGCTCGTCGCTGAGCCTGGGGCTGCGCAACGCCGTGATGGGCATCGGCGCGATGACCATGCTCATCGTCACCAACCCGGTGGTGATGGCGCAGGTGCTGGGCATCCTGGTGCTGGTGGTGCTGCCGTCGGTGTATTTCGGGCGGCGCATCCGCAAGCTCAGCCGCGCCAGCCAGGACCGCGTGGCCGACTCCAGCGCGATCGCCGCCGAGGTGCTCAACGCCATCCCGGTGGTGCAAAGCTACACGCAGGAAGACCGCGAGGCGCAGCGCTTCGACCAGTCGACCGCCAACGCCTTTGCCACGGCCATCAGCCGCACGCGCATGCGCTCGGTGCTGGTCGGTTTCATCATCACCGCCACCTTCGGCGCGCTGCTGTGGGGCTTGTATCAAGGCACGCAGGCGGTGGTGCGCGGCGACATCACCGCCGGGCATCTGGGGCAAACGGTGGTCTACGTGATCATCCTGGTGGGCGGCGTGGCGGTGCTCGCCGAGGTCTACGGCGACTTGCTGCGCGCGGCCGGTGCCACCGAGCGGCTGATGGAACTGCTGGCCACCGAGTCCCCCATCGCTTCGCCCGCCGCGCCGCGCGCGCTGCCGGCGGTGCAACGCGGCTCGTCGCTGGCGCTCGAGGCGGTCACCTTCCATTACCCGTCGCGGCCGAAGATGGCCGCGCTGCGCGATTTCAACCTGACCATCGCGCCCGGTGAAACGGTGGCGCTGGTCGGGCCCAGCGGCGCGGGCAAGAGCACCGTGTTCCAGTTGCTGCTGCGCTTTTACGACGTGAGCGAGGGCACCGTGCGCATCGACAGCATCGCGGTGCGCGAGCTGGCACTCGAGGCGCTGCGCGGGCGCATCGGCATCGTGCCGCAAGACAGCGTGATCTTCTCGGCTGACGCGATGGCCAACATCCGCTACGGCCGCCCCGAGGCCAGCGACGCCGAGGTGGTTGCGGCGGCCCAGGCGGCCTTCGCGCACGACTTCATCTGCGCGCTGCCCGACGGCTACCAGACCTTCCTCGGCGAGCGCGGCCTGCGCCTGTCGGGCGGCCAGCGCCAGCGCATCAGCATCGCGCGGGCCATGCTCAAGAACCCGCCGCTGCTGCTGCTCGACGAAGCCACCAGCGCGCTCGATGCCGAAAGCGAACGCATGGTGCAAGCCGCGCTCGAATCCGCCATGAAGGACCGCACCACGCTGGTCATCGCGCACCGGCTGTCGACCGTGCAGCGTGCCGACCGCATCGTGGTGATGGACGAGGGCCGCATCGTCGAGGTCGGCACCCATGCGTCACTGAGCGCGGCCGGCGGGCTGTATGCGCGGCTGGCGCAACTGCAGTTCGATGCGTAGCTGAAAACGCATAATCCATGCGCACAGTGAATGGAGGCGAACCATGCTCCGATTTGACGACTCACCCAAGCGACCCACCAACCTCAGCCTGAACGCCAAGGTGCTCGAGATGGCCCGCGAGCTGGGCATGAACATCTCGCAAACCGTCGACACGCTGCTCGCCGAGGAGGTGCGCAAGCGCTACTTCGAGCGCTGGAACGTTGACAACGCCGAGGCGATCGCGCACTACAACGCACGCATCGAGCGCGAGGGGACGCTCTCGCAGCGCATCCAGACGCACCTTTCGGCGCACTCCGAGTCCGAGGAGGCCCCCCGCTGATGCCTCGCTTCGACGTCTACGCCAACCCGATCGCCGCAGACCGCAAGCACACGCCCTTCTGGCTGGACGTGCAGGCCGATCACCTGCAGACCCTGGCCACCCGCGTGGTGTTGCCGCTGTCGCGGCTGTCGGGCGCTCAGCCCTTGAAGCAACGGCTCAATCCCGTGGTGGAGGTCGAAGGCACCTCGGTGTTCGCCGACACGGCCAACCTCGCGACCTTTCCGGTTGCGCTGCTGCGCCGCCCGGTGGGCTCGCTGAGGCACGAGCGCATGGCGATCGACGATGCGCTTGATTTCCTGTTTTCCGGTTACTGACACCCCCATGCAAACCCCCTACGAAGACCTGATGCGCCATGTGCGCGACCACGGCGTGTTCAAGGCCGACCGCACCGGCACCGGCACGAAAAGCGTGTTTGGCCACCAGATGCGCTTCGACCTCAGCGAGGGCTTTCCGCTCGTCACCACCAAGAAGGTGCACCTGAAGTCGGTGATCCTCGAGCTGCTGTGGTTCCTGCGTGGCGACGGCAATGCGCGCTGGCTGCAAGAGCGCGGCGTGTCGATCTGGAACGAATGGGCGCGCGACGACGGCGACCTCGGGCCGGTCTACGGCGTGCAGTGGCGCAGCTGGCCCACACCGGGCGGCGGCCACATCGACCAGATCGCGCAGGTCATCCAAACGCTCAAGACCAACCCCGACTCGCGCCGCATCATCGTGAGCGCCTGGAACGTGGCCGACCTGGATGCGATGGCGCTGATGCCGTGCCACGCGTTCTTTCAGTTCTATGTGGCGCCGTCAGCGGTGGCCGGCGAGCCGGGCCGCCTGAGCTGTCAGCTGTACCAGCGCAGCGCCGACATCTTTCTGGGCGTGCCGTTCAACATCGCGAGCTACGCGCTGCTCACGCACATGGTGGCGCAGCAATGCGATTTGCAGGTGGGCGACTTCGTCTGGACCGGGGGCGACTGCCACCTCTACAGCAACCACGCCGAGCAGGTCGAACTGCAACTCGCGCGCGAGCCGCGCGCCGTGCCCACGCTGCACATCAGGCGCCGTCCGGCATCCATCAACGACTACGAGTTCGAGGATTTCGAGGTGCTGGGCTACGACCCGCACCCGGCCATCAAGGCGCCAGTGGCGGTGTGAGTCCGCGGGTCTGGCGCCGGGCCCGCATCGGGTGCCTGCTTCGGCCATCTCTCCGAAGCCTATGATGCCTCGCGCGTCGGGGATGGAGCGCCAACTCCATGGCGCTTGCCTGAACTCATGAGACAGACTTTCCCGACAGCCGCCGAGCACGTACCCCGCCGGGACCACCGCGTGTTCGCGTGGCTCGCGGGCGTGCTGCTGGCCATCGGCTGTCAGGCCGTCATGGCGCAAACGCTGCTGATCGGCACCGCGCGGACCGCGCAGTCGCTGCCCATCTACGTGGCCGAGGCGCAGAACTACTTTCACGCCGCAGGGGTGGACGTGGTCACGCGGGAGTACCCCTCGGGGGCGGCGTGCCTGTCGGCGCTGAATCAGGGGCAGGTGCAAATCGCCACGGCATCCGAGGCCGCCGTCCTGTTCAATGCGTTCACCCGGCCGGACCTCGCCATCTTCGCCACGCTGGCCAGCTCGACAACGGGCCTGAAGATCGTCGTGCGCAAGGCCAGCGGCATCCGGTCGGCTCAGCAACTGGTGGCCAAGCGGGTGGCGACGGTTGCGAATTCCAACGCGCTGTACTACCTCGACAACGCGCTGGTGATGATCGGCGTGGACCCCGCACGGGTGGCCAGGCAGTACCTGCCGGCCGAGAAAGTGGGAGCAGCGCTGGTGGCCGGAACCGTCGACGCCGTGGTGATCTGGGAGCCCTATGCGCACGAGGCGCTCAGGGCGCTGGGCAAGCAAGGCGACTTGCTGCCCAACGTCCCGATCTACACCTCGCGCTTCAATCTGGTCGCTGCGCGTGGGCCGCTGGTCGAAAACGAGGCAGCACACGTCAAGGTGCTCCAGGCCATCGAACGCGCCATGGCCTTCATCGCCGAACACCCCGAGCAGGCCCAGGCCATCCTCAAGGCCCGGCTGGGCGTGGACCCGTCGTACATCGCCGACACCTGGAGCGATTACCGCTACGCGCTGTCACTCAGCCAGTCGCTGGTCACGTCGATCGATGTCGAGGCCCGCTGGGCCGAGCGCGAAGGCCTCGCCAGCGCGACTGGCGAACGGCCCCGCGGCCAGGATCTGGTGGTCACGGCCCCGCTGCGCAAGGCATTGCCCGACAGCGTGACCCTGTTCGACACGCCATCGCAGCCGCACGGCGCCGTGCCGCCGGCCCGCTAGAAGCCATGCGCATCCGTACCCAATCCCTCATCGCCGTGGCCATCGCGTTGGGCTCGATGGTGGTGATTGCCACCCTGCTGGCCCACATCGCCGCTGGCGGCCAGCGCACCTTGCAAGCGCAGCAAGACAGCCGTGTGGTGGCCCGCGACGTGACCTCCTTGCTGGTGCTGACGCAGCAATACAACCTGAACTTCGATGCCCAACCGGCCGCCCAGTGGCACCAGGTCCACGCCAGTCTGCTCAAGACCATCGGGGCTTCCATGGCTGCCAGCACGACTGCGGAGCCGGAGCTGCTCGCCTTGCGCGAGCACATCGCGCAACTGGATCCGCTGTTCAGCCGCCTCGAGGAGACCGCCCTCGACGACGACAGCCCGTTCACGCAGCGACGGCGCAGCCTGCTGCTCGAGCGGCTCGCGGCTCAGTCGCAGGAGATGGCCGAACTGCGCTACGCGTGGGCCACGAAGATCGGCATCGCGCAAAGGCAGCAGCAGCAAGCGCTCGGCACCATCGTGCTCGGCGGGCCGACCGTGCTGCTGCTGGTGTGCTGCGCGCTCGCGTGGGTGATCCGGCGGGACTTGCTGCGGCCGCTCGCACAACTGCAAACCGCCGCCACCGCGCTCGAGCTGGGTGAACCCACGCCGAGGATGAACAGCGTGGCTGTCAACGAGGTGGGCGATGCCTCGCGCGCGTTCGATGGCATGGCCGATGCGCTGCTGCTCACGAACGCTCAACTGAAGCACGAGGCCGCCGAGCACCGGAGCGTTCGGCAACAGCTCGCGCTGGTGCTCGACAACGTGCCCGCACTGATCGCGCACATCGGCGTCGACCAGCGCTACGAACTGGTCAACCGCGCCTACCTCGAGTGGGACCACCGCGTCAGTGGCGACCTTGTGGGCCACAGCGTGGAGGCGGTGCATGGCAAGTCGGAGTACGCGGAACTGCAGCCGTACCTCGAACGCGCGCTGGCGGGCGAAAAGGTGGTGTTCGAGGCCATGCTCACGCGCGGTATCCAAAGCCATGTGATGCGCGTGAGCTACGTGCCGGAATTTGACGCTGCGCACCGGGTAAGCGGCGTGTTCTCGATGAAGACCGACATCACCGAGCTGCGGCGCTCGGAAGATCGGCTGCGCATGGTGATGGATGCGTCTCCGGTGGGCATCTTCACGCGCTCGCCCGATGGCGTCCTGACCTTCGTCAACCCGGCATGGCTGCGCATCACCGGACGCACCGAGGCGCAAGCGCTCAAGACAACCCTGGGCCAGCTGGTCCACCCCGAGGACCAGGGCCGGGTGCGCGCGCTGTGGAAGATCGCGATGATGAAGCGCGATCCCCTGGTCAGCGAACACCGTTACCTGCGTCCCGATGGCAGCGTCATCTGGGTGCGCGCCCACATCTCGATGCTGCGCCGCGACGGCGTCATCGAATGCGGCATCGGCGTGATCGAAGACATCACCGACCGGCGCATGGTCGATCAGGCGCTGGCCGAAAAGACCGTCGCGCTGGCGCGCTCCAACGAGGACCTCGAGCGCTTTGCCTATGTCGCCTCGCACGACCTGCAAGAGCCGCTGCGCATGGTCAACATGTTCGGCCAGCTGATGATGCAGCGCAAGGCGGCTCAGCTCGATGCCGAGGGGCTCGAGTTCCTGGGTTTCATGGTCGATGGCGGGCAACGCGCCCATGAGTTGGTGCGCGACCTGCTGAGCCTGGCGCGACTGGACAGCCAGGCTAAGCCGCTGGAACCCGTGATGCTCGAGAGCGTGCTGGGCGACACCCTCGACCAGTTGAGCGACAGCCTGCAGAAAACCGGCGCGGTGGTCACCCACGACACCTTGCCCACCGTGATGGGCGACCGCGGGCAACTCGGCCAGCTGCTCACCAACCTGGTCGGCAATGCGGTGAAGTTCTGCGCCGGTGCGGCCCCTGCGGTGCACGTGAGTGCCGCGCATGAGCGGGGTTTGTGGCGCATCAGCGTGCGCGACAACGGCATCGGTATCGAGCCGCGGCACTTCGATCGCATCTTCGTGATCTTCCAGCGATTGCACCTGCGCTCGGAGCACCCGGGCACCGGCATCGGCCTGTCGATCTGCAAGCGGGTGGTCGAGCGCCACGGCGGGCGCATCACGGTCGAATCGACCCCGGGCCAGGGCTCCACCTTCTCGTTCACCTTGCCCGATACTGCGGCACCCCCAACGATGTCGCTCGCGACGCCGGCCGCCGCCTGACCATGCACCTCCTGCTCATTGAAGACAACCCCGCCGATGCGCGGCTGGTTCACGAAGCCCTGGTCGAAGCCAAGCTGGCGTGCAAGCTCAACTGGATGAACTCGGGTGCCACCGCGCTGAAGTTCCTGCGCGATGAGGTGGCCGTCGATCCGGCATGCGCGCCCGACCTGATCTTGCTCGACCTGAACCTTCCCGGCGTGCACGGGCAGGAGATCCTGGTCGAGATCAAGACCGACCCACGGCTGCAGCACATCCCGGTCATCGTGCTCAGCTCGTCGTCGGCCAAAGCCGACGTGATGGACGCCTACCGCGCGCACGCCAACGCCTACGTCGCCAAGCCGACGCAGTTCTCGCAGTTCGTGGCGCTGGTCGCCTCGATCAACACCTACTGGGTCGGCGCCGTGCTGCTGCCCAGCAAGATGGTCTGACCCGCCGCCCCCCAACGCAACCTTGGGCACACCCATGTTCAATTCCGTGCTGCTGATCGAAGACAACCTGGGCGACGCCCGGCTGGTCAGCGATCACCTGAGCGGTCGATTCGGCCCCCATGGCGCCATGCTGCAAGCGCCCACGCTGGCCGCCGGGCTCGATGTGCTGCGCCGCGAGCCGGTCGATCTGGTGCTGCTCGATCTGGGCCTGCCTGACAGCCACGGGCTGCAGGGGTATTTCGCGGTGCACCGGCAAGCACCCGACACGCCGGTGCTGATCCTGACCGGCGAGGACGACGACGAACAGGCGGCCGAAGCGCTGCGCGTGGGCGCCGAGGAATACCTCCCCAAGCAGCAGGCCAACAGCGTGACGCTGGTGCGCGCCATGCGCCACGCCATCGAACGCAGCAAGCAACGGCAAGGCATGCGCGAGAGCGAATCGCGCATGCGCGCACTGGTCGACGCTGCCGGCGAAGGTGTGTTGCAGCTCGACAGCCAGGGCCGCGTGCTCTATCTCAACGCCTGGGCCAGCCAGATGCTGGGCCTGCCCGCCGATGGCACGGGAAGCACGCCCGGCAACCGGCCCGTCGCGTTCCTGGATCTGGTGCGACCGGCCGACCACAGCGCCGCGCAAACGCTGCTGGGCACCCCGATGGGTCGTCGCTCGAGTTGCGAGCTCGGTCTGCTGCGCCCGGACGGTGCGCGCTGCTGGGTGGTGGCTGCCGCCGGCAGCTACCTGCTGCACGACGACGCAACGCCCGAGACGGTGCTGATCCTGACCGACATCACCTTGCGCAAGCTCGACGAGGACAGCGTGCGCCAGGTCAAGTACGAACTGGAATGTCGCGCCGTCAGACGCTCCGCGATGCTGGAGTCGGCCACCGCCGAGTTGCACACGATCCACGGCGCCCTGGCTCACGACCTGCGCGACCCGCTGCACGGCATCATCGGCATGACCCGGCTGATGCGCACCGACGAGCCAAACTCCCTGCCCGCCAAGGCCCACAGCCGGCTGGACTCGCTCGAGCAAAGCGCGCTCGACATGGACGAGTTGCTGTCGGGACTGATGTCGATGACAGGTTTGAACCCGCAGGTGCCGCTGCGTGACGAACTGGATCTGTCGGCCATGGCGCAGGCGATCGCCATGCGGCTGAGTGACGCGACGCCGCAGCGCGCTGTGCGCTGGGTCATTGCGCCGGGACTGCAGGCCTGGGGCGATCTCGCGCTGGTCACCACGGTGCTCGAAAACCTGCTCGACAACGCCTGGAAGCACTCGTCCAAGGCCTCGCCAGCGGTCATCGAATTCGGCCAGGAAGACGCGCCGGCGCGTGGGGTGGCGACCTACTTCGTTCGCGACAACGGCCTGGGCTTCGAGCCGGGCGGCGCCAGCCTGCTGTTCGAGCCGTTCCAGCGCCGGCTGTCGTCGCGCGCACGCGCCGGCAACGGGCTGGGGCTGGGCACCGTCAAGCGCATCGTCGCGCTGCATGGCGGCGAGGTCTGGGCCGAGTGCCAGCCGGGCGTGGCCACGACCTTTCGCTTCACGCTCGAGCGCTCGCCACAGGGCCGGCAACTTTGCTGAGCCCGATCGAAAGCGTGCCTGTGCCGATGCCGGGCTACATGCTGATCGTGGAAGACAACCCGGGCGAGGCGCGGCTGATCGGGCTGATGCTCAGTGAGCTGAGCGCCACGAGCCTGCCGCCGCTGCGCTGGGTGCAGACCGCCACGGCGGCGCTGACCATGCTGGGCGCCGAGCCGCAATGCGCGATCGTGCTGCTCGATCTGGGGCTGCCCGACAGCCAGGGGCTGGACACGCTGCTCGAGATGACCCGGCTGCATCACCGCGTGCCGGTCGTGGTGCTCACCGGCAACGGAAACAACGACGTCGGCACCGCCGCGGTGGCCGCCGGTGCCCGGGATTTCCTGCTCAAGGGCCAGTTCGACGCGGCCTCGCTGAGCCGCTGCATTGCGTTTGCAGCGCGGCGCAAGCAGGCCGAACTCGCGCTGCTCGACCGGTGGCAGCTCGACGACCTGACCGGACTGCCCAAGCGCGCCATCTTGCTCGAGCGGCTGCAAACCGCCATCGCCGATTCGCACCGGCATCGCACCCTGAGCGCGCTGCTGTTCATCGAGCTGGACCTGTTCAAGCAGGTCAACGACACCCACGGCCAAACGGCGGGTGATGCGGTGCTTTGCGCCGTGGCGCAGCGCATCGGTAACGCCGTGCGGGCGAGCGACACCGCCGCACGCCTGGGCGGCGACGAATTCGCGGTGCTGCTGGGCAACCTGGCTCATCTGGATGACGCCACGGCGGTCGGGCAGGCCATCCTGGCGGCCATCACCGAACCGGTGCTGTTCAAAGGCCAGCCGCTGCGCGTGTCGGCCAGCATCGGTGTGGCCCATTTCCGCGGCAACGCCGAATCGGCAGAGCAGTTGCTGGCGCGCGTCGACGCGGCGATGTGCGCCTCGAAGGCCGCCGGCAAGGGGCTGGTCAGCCTGCTGTGATCAACCCTCAGTAGCTGATGCCGAAGCGGTAGCCGCGAAAGCTCAGCACCGCCGAGCGCAACTGGATTTGCTGCAGCGTGAGCTCGGCCGTGAGCCGGTCGCCCTCGTGATAGATCTGCCCGTTGAGGATCAGCATGCGGCTGGCCGCGTGCTCGGAGTGGCTCGCGCCGCCCACCACCAGCGCCGGCAAGGCGCCGCGGATATCGACCGGCAGTTCGTTCATGGCGTACACGCGTGAGTCGGCGTCCGGTGCCGGCGGCCCGCCTGAAGCGCTGAACGGCGGCGGGTCGAGGCGAGCCGCCGGCGGCTTGCTGCGCGACGTCGAATTCGCCACCGCACCCGACGGCGATCGGGGCGGCACGCGCAGTTGCGCGCGGGCCACCGGCGCGGCGGCGGGGTGCACCGCCTCGACCACGACGGCCGGTGGCGCGCTGCTCACCTGCGGCACCGGCGCCCAGGCGGGCGGCGGCACGGCGGCGGGTGCCCCCGCCAGGGGCGCAGGGATCGGCAGCGCGGCCGCCGGCGGCATGGCTTCGGTGGTCAGCGGCGCGCTCGCGCCGCCCGACCACCACCACACCGCAGCGCCCAGGACCAGCACGATGCCTGCGGCCACGGCGGCAACCCGCAGGGGGCTCGCGGGCGCGCCGGCATCGGCGGATGACAGCCCCATCGGCTGCGCATTCAGACCCGGGATCTCGCCGCGGCTGCGTTCGGATTCAGCGCGCTTGAGCGCATCGAGGATGTACGACATGGTCGGCGCTCAGTGAACCCGGCCCGCTGGGGCCAAGGCCGGCGTGAGCGCGCTTGCGGATGCCGGGATGGATGCGGATTGCGGCGCAGATGCCACGTCGGATGCGGCCGAGGCGGCGCTGGCCGCCAACCCGGGCGATGACGCCGAAGACGCCGGCACGGCCACCGGTGACGAGGCCGCCGGTGTCGACGCCGGCACGGGGACGGGCACCGTGACGGCACGACCGCGCAGGCGTTCCATCAGCCAGGGCGCCCCCGCAAACGCCGCCGCACCGACGGCCAGCCCGATCGCCAGGCCACCGGCCAGCGCCACGCGCAGCGCCTTGCGCCGCGACGCGCCGGCCATCGACGCGCTGACCTCGCTGTCGCCGAACACCTCGCGCGCGGCCTTGTCGACGATGGCCCGGTCGACCACCACCTTGCCCGACGCATAGGCGCCGAGCAGCGCGCGGTCGCACAGCAGGTTGATGCGCCGCGGCACGCCGCGGCACAAGCGGTGGATGCGCTGCAGCGTGTCGCCCAGGAACGGGATCGGCCCGGTCATGCCGGCCACCGCCAGCCGGTGGCGGATGTACTGCGCGGTCTCGGGCTCGGTGAGCGCTTCGAGGTGAAAGCGCGCGATCACCCGCTGCGCGAGCTGCTGCAGCCCGGGGTGCGCCACCATGTCACGCAGCTCGGGCTGACCGATCAGGATGATCTGCAGCAACTTGCGCTCGTGGGTCTCGAGGTTGGTCATCAAGCGCAACTGCTCGAGCACGTCGGCCGACAGGTTTTGCGCCTCGTCGATGATGAGCACGTTGTTCTGGCCCACGCCATGGGTGCGCAGCAAGAACGCATTGAGCGGGTCGAGGTAGTCGGTCACGGTGGCCGTGCCCGGCTCGCGCTCGGGATACGGCACCAGGAATTCGTCGCACACCGAGCGCATCAACTCGACCACGGTGAGCTTCGGATTGAAGATGTACGCCACGTTGCAGCGCTTGGGGATCTGCTCGAGGAAGCAGCGACACACCGTGGTCTTGCCCGCGCCGATCTCGCCGGTGAGCAGCACGAACCCGCCACCGCTGCCCAGCCCGTAAAGCAGGTGCGCCAGCGCCTCGCGGTGCCGCTCGCTCATGAAGAGGTAGTGCGGATCCGGCGCGATGGAAAAAGGAGGCTGCTTCAGGCCAAAGTAGTCGGCGTACATGCACGGGAGCATAGCCGCGGGAAACGCCGGCGATACCGTGTGCCGCGACCAGCGGGCTCCACCGACAATCGAGCCCTTGCCAAGCGCTCCCCGGTGCCTGTCCCCGATGTCCAACGCCCCGCCCCTTGTCGTCGACCTCGACGGCACGCTCACACCCACCGACACGCTGCTCGAGTCCATCTTGCAGCTGCTGCGCCGCTCGCCGTGGGACGTGTTCGCGCTGCCGCTGTGGCTGCTGCGCGGTCGCGCGTTCTTCAAGGCCACCATCGCCGAGCGCTGCGCGTTCTCGGCCGAGCTGCTGCCGCTGCGAGAAGGCCTGCTCGAGCACCTGCGCGTGCAGAAGTCGCTGGGCCGAAAACTCGTGCTGGCCACCGCAGCCGATCGCCGCATCGCCGATGCCGTGGCGGCGCGGCTGGGCCTGTTCGATCAG
>CANFXR010000018.1 GCA_947451035.1 Burkholderiales bacterium | reverse complement strand
GGGTGCTCGAAGAGGCCAGCGCGCCGTCGGCAGGCTCCGGATCTGCGGCCAGCGGTGCGGCGGGTCGTCGCCCGTGGGCCACGGCGGCATTCATCGCGGTGGCGATTCCGTTGCTGGCGACCGGCGCGTACCACCGCCTGGGCAACCCGGCGGCCATCGACGCCCCGACGGCGGCGCAGGCTGCCGTGGGCACCGACGGCGTGACCGCCGAGCAGATCGAAGCCATGGTCGGCAAGCTCGCCGAGCGCATGCAGACCAACCCCGACGATGTGCAAGGCTGGACCTTGCTCGCGCGCACCTACTCGGCAATGCAGAAGTTTCCGCAAGCCGCGCAGGCCTACGAGCGCGCGACAGCGCTGTCGCCCAACGACGCGACGCTGCTGGCCGATCGCGCCGACGTGATGGCCGTGCTGCAGGGTCAGCGCGCCGAAGGTGAGCCCGCCAAGCTGATCGCCCGCGCGCTCGAGCTCGACCCGAAGAACCTCAAGGCGCTGGCGCTGTCGGGCAGCGTGGCCTTCGAGGCAGGCAACTTCGACCTCGCCATCGCCCACTGGAACCGGGCGCTGGAAATCGCCGCGCCGGGCAGCGAGTTCGCCAACAACCTCGTGCAGGGCATCAAGGACGCGCGTGCCGCCCAGGGCGGTCCGGCAGCGCTCGCCGGTGCGCCGGCCGCCCCGGCCGCAACCGGTGCGGCACCCGCCCCGGCTGCTCAGACCGCCCCGGCGGGCGCGATCGCTCGCGTGACGGGCCGCGTGACGCTGTCGCCGCAACTGGCCGCCAAGGTATCGCCCGGTGACACGGTGTTCATCTTTGCCAAGGCGATCGAAGGCCCGCGCATGCCGCTGGCCATCGTGCGCAAGACGGTGGCGGACCTGCCGATCACCTTCGTGCTCGACGACTCGATGGCGATGGCGCCGACGATGAAGCTGTCGAACTTCCCGGCCGTGATCGTGGGCGCGCGCATTTCGAAATCGGGCAACGCGATGCCCAGCCCGGGCGACCTGTCGGGTCAGATCAGCGGCGTGAAGATCGGTGCCGAAGGGTTGCAGATCGTCATCGACACCGTGCAGCCCTGAGCGAGCGCATCGGGCGTCAGCGTTGAGCTGACCGCCGCGATGCCGCTGGGATCAGTGAGATCCCAGCACGCCAGCCGCACGCGCGGCATCGACGCACAGCGCAGCCACCTGCGCCGGGTCTTCCTCGTGGGCCAGGTGGCCCAGGCCTGAAACGCGGTGCAACTCGACCGCCGAGGGATCGGGCCACATCGAGCGCACCCGCTCACCTTGCGCGGGCGGCACCGTCAGGTCCTTGTCGGCCACCACCAGCACCAGCTTCGGGGCGAGCCGGGGCAGATCGCGCAGCAGCGGGTTGACGTCCCAGTTGGCCATCATCGCCAGCGCGCCGGCCACATGGCCCGGGTTGCGCACCAGCCGCGCGTAGAAGGCGCGCGCCTCGGCATCGAGCGTGGAGCCCGTGCTGTCGATCAGCCGCTCGACCGAGCGCGGATCGCTCGCCTGCCCGGCAAAAAATCGCGGCGCGAACGGCAGCGCAGCCATCACCTTGGCCACCGGCGGAAACAGCACGCCGGCCAGCCCGCCCAGCGGCAAGAAGGCGCCGTTGAGGCTGATCAGCAGCCGCGGCTTGACGAGTCCATCAAGGCACATGCGCGCGCCCAGCGCGGCACCGGCCGAATGACCGATCACCACATCGGGCTGCGCGCCCAGCAACTCGAGCAGCGCCCCGGCGGCTTGCGCCATGCCGGGCAGCGTGGACTGCCGCGCCGCGGGCAGGCTGCTGAAGGCGTGACCCGGCAGATCGACCGACATCACATCGAAGTGCTGGCGCAGCCACGGCAGCATCGGCATCCAGGAGTGGCCCGACGCGCCCGTGCCGTGCAGCAGCAAGGCCAGCGGCGCGGGTGCGGAGGTCGCAAGCGCGGCCGTATCTCGGGCAAACCGCTGCACATGCCAGCGCACGCCGCCGGCCACGACGAAGCGGCTGGCCTCGCGATGCGGCCAGTCGCGCCCGTCGCGCGTCCAGTCCAGGCGGTCGGGCATGGTCGTTGTGGGTCTAGCGGGAAACGGACGCTGCCGCCACCGCCTGACCGGCCTGCGCCACCGCGCGCGACAAGGCGGCCGAGCCGGCGTAAGGCAGCGGCAGGTAGGCCGCACCGAGCGTGCGCGCCAGTTCCTGCGCGGCCGCCTGCGGCTGGGGCGAGGTGTCGATCAGCAGCGTGCTCAGACCCGCCATGCGGTACTGGCGAGCGGCCAGCTCGACGTCTTCAGCGGCCTTGGCGCGGCCCGGGCTGCCGTCGCGCGACACGTTGCCGCGCCCGTCGGTGAGCAGCACCACGATGGGTGTCTCGCCGCGCCTTGCGATCGACTGCCCCAGCGCAGCGGCCGCATCGATGCCCGAGGCCAGCGGCGTGCCGCCACCGCCGGGCAAGCCGGCCAGGCTGCGCTTGGCGCGCACCAGCGAGCGCGTGGGCGGCAGCAGCAACTCGGCGCTGCGCCCGCGAAACGACAGCACGGCGACCTGATCGCGGCGCACGTAGCAATCGGCCAGCAGCAGCTCGACCGCGCCCTTGGCTTCGGCCAGCCGGTTCAGTGCCGACGAGCCCGAGGCATCGACCACGAACACCGTGGTGGTGGCGCTGCGCTGCTGGTAGCGGGTGATGTGGAAGTCATCGCGGCGCACCTGCACGCGGGCCACGGGCGCACTCGGCGCAGCGCGCTGGCCCGCGGACACCGGGGCCGCCAGCGCCGCGCGCGCCATGTCGGCTTGCCGCAGCTTTTGCCACGGCGCGGCAGCGCGCAGGGTTTCGATCACGTTCAGGCGTGCGCCGGCACGTGGCTCGCCACGCCGCGCGCCACGTGGCCGGCCGCGCGACTGGCTGGCCTTGGCCACGCCCACCCGGCCCGAAGCCTGGCTGCGCGCGCGCTGCTCCAGCCCCAGCTGCAACGCGGCCAGCAGCCCCGGCGGGATGGCGGCCTGGGCGGCTTCGAGCACCAGTTCGGCCAGTTCGTCGGCCGTGGGCTGGCGCTCGGGCTCGTCGGGGGATTCGTCGGGCGGATCCTCGGCGGGATCGGGCGGTGGCGGCGTGTCGGCATCGTCGGGAGACTGCGCCTCTTCAGGCGGCGACTCGGCGGGCTCTTCGACGTCGGGCTGCGGCTCATCGTCGGGTGGTGCGGCCATCGGCATGCGCGTGGCGCGCGGTGCGAGCACCAGCGAAGCGGCGAGCGCCACGTCTTCGTCGATCAGGCACAGGCGGCCGTCGAGCGCTGCAGCGGCTCGCGCCACGCGCACGGCCAGCAGCGGTGCGCGGATCGAGTCCACGCCGAGCTGCAGCGCCGCGGCCACCAGCGCTTGCACGCACTCGAGGTCGGCTTCGATGTGCGGCAGCAAGGCGCGCGCGGCGAGCACGTCGGCCGCGGTGCGGGTCGGCAGCTCGCGCAACTGATCTTCGCTGGCCGAGACCGGCGCATCGCCGAGCACCGGATGCAAGTCGAGGGCAAAGGCCATGCGGTCGAGCAGTGCGCTCGCCATGCGCTCGTCGTCGCTCAGGCCTTCATCAAAGGCGACCACGCCAAAGCGGGTGGCGTGGCGTGACGCCAGGCCCTCGCGCTCGAGCGCCACTTCTTTCGTGTCGAGCACCGCGGCCACGCGCGCTGCGGTGGCCGGGGCCAACCGCTCGGCCATCGCCAGCAGCACCACGCCGCCGTCGGCGAGCGTGAGCACGCCTTGCTGCGCAACCGGGCGGCCCGCTTGCAGCGTGGCGGCCAGATCCAGACCGCCGAGCAGCCGCTCGTCGTTGATGTGCAGCGGCACGCGCCGCACCGGCGTGCCTTCGGGCAGCAAATCGCGCAACAGCTGCAGCCAGGCGTCGCGCGCCGGCGTGGCCAGCGCGCGAATGACCACGCCGCCGGTGCCCACCGGATCGACCGCAAACAAGGCAGCCACCTGACGGGCGGTGCCCGTCAAGGGCGCCGCGGCGGCCTGCCAGCGCTCAGCGGCCGGGCCGCTGGCCACGCTCATCCGCCGAACAGCTCAGCCACCGCGCGATCGACGCGCACCGTGGAGCCGGCGTCGTCAAGCGGATTGCGGCGCAAGCGGTGGCGCAGCGACGAGGGCGCCACGCGCCGCAGATGCGCATCACCCACGGCGTCATCGCCTTCCAGCGCGGCCAGCGAGCGCGCCGCACGGATCAAGGTGAGTTCGCCACGCAGGCCATCGGTGCCCAGCGCCATGCACAACTGCGCCGCGCGCTCGAGCGCGGCATCGGGCACCGCCACCTTGGCCAGCTGGGCCTTGCCCTTGGTGATGCTGCGGCGCACGCGCTCGTCTTGCTTCTTCCACTGTTCGGTGAAAGCGGCCGGGTCGCGCTCGAACTGATCGCGGCGGCGCACCACCTCGACACGCGAAGGCAGATCGGTGGGCGTCTTGACCTCGACCGACAAACCGAAGCGATCGAGCAGCTGCGGGCGCAACTCGCCTTCTTCGGGGTTGCCGCTGCCCACCAGCACGAAACGCGCGGGGTGACGCACGCTGAGACCCTCGCGCTCGACCACGTTTTCGCCCGAGGCGGCCACGTCGATCAGCAGGTCGACCAGGTGGTCTTCGAGCAGATTCACTTCGTCGATGTACAGAAAGCCGCGGTTGGCGCGGGCCAGCAGTCCGGGCTCGAACGCCTTGACGCCTTGCGACAGCGCGCGCTCCAGATCGAGTGCGCCGACCACGCGGTCTTCAGTCGCGCCCAGCGGCAGATCGACCACCGGCACCGGGATCAGGTGCGACTTGCCGGCCACGCCCTTGAGCGCGGCACAAAACTCACAACCCGCACCGGGTGAGGCCGGGTCGCACTGGTAGCGGCAGCCGATGACGGCGCGCATCTTGGGCAGCATGGCGGCCAGCGCGCGCACGGCGGTCGACTTGCCGGTGCCGCGGTCACCAAACACCAGCACGCCACCCACGCTGGGGTCGACCGCGGCGATCAGGATCGCGAGCTTCATTTCGTCTTGGCCGACGATGGCGGAAAAAGGAAACGTCAGGGACATGTTCGAAGGCTTTGAAGGCCCGGCGGCCAAGGGAAAGATGAGTGATCGGGTGCCAAGGACGTCACGCAAAGCCACGCCAAAACAGCCCGAAATGACGTTAGCACACGCCCCTGCGCACTTCGATGCGGGTCAGCACGGCTTGCCCGCGCCACTAAACTCATGCGCTCTTCAGTCGACCAGGGTCAGAGGGATGCAAACGGGAGCAGGGGTGCCAGTTCGCGCACCGGCGGTGGTGTTGCTCAGCGGCGGTCTCGATTCGTCGACGGTGCTGGCGATGGCCCGCGAGCAGGGTTTCGAGCCCTGCGCGATCAGCTTCAGCTACGGGCAGCGCCACATCCATGAGCTGAGTGCTGCCGATGCGGTGGTGCGCACGCAGCACGCCGCGCGGCATGTGGTGGCGCGCATCGACTTGCGCGCCTTCGGCGGGTCGGCGCTCACGGCCGACATCGACGTGCCCAAGGGCCGCTCGCTCGATGACATGGCCGATGGCATCCCGATCACCTATGTGCCCGCGCGCAACACGGTGTTCCTGAGCTACGCGCTGGCCTGGGCCGAGACCCTGGGCTCCACCGACATCTTCATCGGCGTGAACGCGCTTGATTTCTCGGGCTACCCGGATTGCAGGCCCGAATACATTGCCGCGTTCGAGGCGATGGCCAACCTGGCCACCAAGGCCGGTGTCGAGGGCACGCAGCGGCTCAAGATCCACGCGCCGCTGATGCACCTGAACAAGGCCCAGATCATTCGCGAGGGGCTGCGTCTGGGCGTCGACTATTCGCAAACCAGCAGCTGCTACGACCCCGGGCCTGACGGCCGGCCGTGCGGCGGCTGTGACTCGTGCCTGCTGCGCGCCAAGGGCTTTGCCGAGGCGGGCGTGGCCGACCCGCTGCTGCTGCGCTTCGGGATCGGCGCGCCGTGAGCATCGACACGCTGATCTGCGCTGCGACCCGCTTCGAGGCGGCCCGTCAGATCGGCGAACTGCCTGAAGGACACCCGTCAGCCCGGCTGCACGGCCACGGCTTTGTGGCGCAGGTGCGCTGCGCGGTGCCGGCGCTGTGGCCGGCGTTTGAAGGCGGCGAAGTGCAGCGGCTGCGTCACGAACTGACCGCCGCGGTCGCACCGCTTGATCACCACCTGCTCAATGACCAGGTGGCCATGCCCACCGACGCCAATCTGGCGCGCTGGATCGCCCGGCAGCCCGGTCTGCCAGCCGCCGCGCAACTGCGCTTGCAAAGCACGCCGCGGCGCGGGGTCGACGTGGACGCCGCAGGCCACGCGCATCTGTGGCGGCGTCATGTGTTTCAAGCCGCGCACGTGCTGCCGCGCGTGCCGGTGGGTCACAAGTGCGGTCGCATGCACGGACACGGCTTCGAGGTGGTGCTGCACGCCGGCCAAGACGCTGCAGCGGCGATCAGCCACGACGACATCGACGCGGCCTGGGCGCCGCTGCAGCAGCAACTCGACCACGCCTGCCTGAACGATCTGACCGGCCTGACCAACCCGACCAGCGAATTGCTGTCGAGCTGGATCTGGGCGCGCCTGAAGCCGGTGCTGCCGGCGCTGTCGTGGGTGACGGTGTACGAGACCGCCTCGTGCGGCGCGCTGTTCGACGGCGAGCGCTATCGGGTGTGGAAAGAGCTCACGCTCGACAGCGCCTTGCAACTCAAGCGCGCGCCCGAAGACAGCGCGCTGCGGCGCCTGCACGGCCACACGTACACGCTGCGTTTGCACTTGTCGGCGCCACTCGACGCGCTGATGGGCTGGACGATCGACTTCGGCGACGTGAAGACGCTGTTCGACCCGATCTTCAAGCAGCTTGACCACCAGCCGCTGCATGAGATTGCCGATCTGGGCGACTGCGACACCGCCAGCGTGGCGCGCTGGATCTTCGAGCACGCCAGACTCCAGTTGCCGCAGCTCGACCGGGTCGATCTGTACGAAACCGACGGCTGCGGCGCCATCGTGCTGGCTTGCGGCGCCGTGCTGGCGCTGCCGGTGTGACCATGGCGTACTCGGTCAAGGAAGCGTTTTACACACTGCAAGGCGAAGGCGGCCAGACCGGCCGCGCGGCGGTGTTTTGCCGCTTTGCCGGCTGCAACCTGTGGACGGGGCGCGAAGCCGATCGCGAGCAAGCCGTCTGCCGCTTTTGCGACACCGACTTCGTGGGCACCGACGGCCTGGGCGGCGGCAAGTTCGACGGCCCCGAGGCGCTGGCCGCGCACGTGGCATCTCTGTGGCCCGCTGGCAGTTCGCAGGGCCGGCCGTTGGTGGTGTGCACCGGCGGCGAGCCGCTGCTGCAACTCGACGAGCCGCTGATCGAAGCGCTGCACCGCCACGGCTTCGAGATCGCCGTCGAGACCAACGGCACGCAAGCCGCACCCGCGGGCATCGACTGGATCTGCGTGAGCCCCAAGGCGGGTGCCGATCTGGTGCTCACGCGCGGCACCGAACTCAAGCTGGTGTTTCCGCAGCCCGGCGCGATGCCCGAGCAGTTTGCGGATCTGGGCTTCGAGTTGTTCTACCTGCAGCCGATGGACGGCCTGGAGCGCATGCGCAACACCCGCGCGGCCATCGACTACTGCCTGGCCCACCCGCAATGGCGGCTCAGCGTGCAAACGCACAAGGCTGTGGGCATTCCCTGATCGAAGCGCCACACGCCGTCGCCCTACCCTTTTTGACCACGCTCAACCCCACTGCCATGACCGCTGCCAAACTGAAATCCACCGCCAAGTCCGCGACCAAGACCACCGGCAAGGCTGCGCCCGTGCAACGCCAGATGCCCCCCAACCCGCCGACCGCACCGTCGAAGCAGTTGCATGTGTTCCCGAATCCGGCGCCGCAGCGCGACTACACCATCCAGTTCCAGATTCCCGAGTTCACGTGCTTGTGCCCGCTCACCGGCCAGCCCGACTTTGCGCATTTCGTGATCGACATGGTGGCCGATGAACTGTGTGTCGAGCTCAAGAGCCTGAAGATGTACATGTGGAGCTTTCGCGACGAAGGCGCCTTTCACGAGAAGGTCACGAACGACATCCTCAGCCACATCGTCGACGTGACCGCCCCGCGCTACGCGAGGATCACCGCTCGCTGGTATGTGCGCGGCGGGATCTACACCAACGTGATCGCCGAGCACCGCAAGAAGGGCTGGAAGCCGCAGCCGGTGGTGGCACTGCCCGAATCAAGTCGCGAAACGGGGCTGCTCGGCTGAACTTGCCGGGTCGTGTGGCGCCTATAGCGAACACCCCGGACCGGCCGCCCTATCGCTTACACCTACGCCTTTAGAACGCTCGTAATGCATAATTTTTAGACCCTGTTGCAGGCGTTTTGCGCCCAGGGTCGTTATTCGTCGACTACCACTCATCGGGACTCTGCCATGGGCATACAGATCAACATCGACAACGGCGGGACGCTGACCGATATCTGCATCATCGACGGCTCGAACGTCAAAAAGACCAAGGTGCTCACCACACCGTACGACCTGAGCAAGTGCTTCTTCGAAGGCCTCGAAAAGGCCTCCGGCGTCGTCTACGGCAAGCCGGACGTCAAGCGACTTCTTGAAGAAGTCGAGATGATTCGCTACTCCACCACCCAAGGCACCAACGCCATTTGCGAGCGCAAGGGCCCCCGTCTGGGTCTGATCGTGAACGCCGGCGCGGCTGAACTGGTGGCCGAACTCGCCGCTCATGACCCTGACGTCTACGCGGCGCTGGTCGGTGATCGGGTGGTTTACCTCGATCGCGCGCAGTTGACCGGCGCGGACGGCGCCATGGCGGTGGTCAAGGCCACCAACGCCCTGACCGGCCAAGGCGCGAGCCGCATCGTGGTGAGTTTCGGGGGCGCCGATTTCGCGGCCACCGAAAGCGTCTTCCGCAAGATTGCGCTGCGCAAGTACCCGCGCCATCTGCTCGGTGCCGTGCCCATGCTCTACGGCAGCGACCTGAGCGTCGACAGGGATCAGGTGCGCCGCACCTGGACCGCGCTCATCAATTCATTCCTGCACCCGGGGATGGAGGCGTTTCTCTACAACGCCGAAAACCGCCTGCGCCAGTACCGCACCAAAAACCCGTTGCTGATCTTCCGCAACGACGGTGATGCCTCGCGCGTGGCCAAGACCATCGCCATCAAGACCTACAGCTCCGGCCCGCGTGGCGGCATCGAAGGGCTCAAGGCCTTCGCACGGCAGTACGGTTTTTCTGACGTGGTGGCCGTTGACGTCGGCGGCACCACCACCGACATCGGCCAGTACCTCAACGGCAAGGTCGCTGAAGATCGTCGCGGCCACGTCGAAGGCATCAGCGTTTCGATTCCGCTGAGCGAAATCGTCAGCTCGGGTGCTGGCGGCAGTTCGATCTTCAAGGTCGAACAAGGCGCCATCGTGATCGGGCCGCAAAGCGTCGGTGCCGTGCCGGGCCCGGCGTGCTTCGGCCGCGGTGGCCAAAGCGCCACCATCACCGATGCCAGCTTGCTGTCGGGCGTTCTCGACCCCAAGTCGTACTTCGGCGGCGGCATGGGCCTCGACCTGGACCGCGCGGCCACCGCCATCAACACCAACATTGCGCAACCGCTGGGCATCACGCTGGAACAAGCGCTCCAGAAGATGGAGCTGGCTTTCGAAGCCAAGGTCGCTGGCGAACTGCGTCGCGTCACCAAGGTGTCGGCCAAGAGCGTGTTGCTGGCCTTCGGTGGTGCCGGTCCGCTCAACGCCTGCGGTGTGGCCGAAGTGGCCGGGATCAGCCAGGTGGCCATTCCGCACATGGCGGCGGTGTTCAGCGCCTACGGCATCGGCACTTGCGACATCTCGCAGCGCTATTGCGAGCCCTTGACCGAAGTCACCCAGGCCGCTCTTGAAGACACCTACGCCTTGCTGAAGGTGCGCGCGTCGCGCGACATGTACGCCGAGGGCTGCGACAGCGGTGACTTCGAGATCGATGCACAGCTGGTCGCCACGAACGCCAGCGGAAAAGAGTCGCCACACGCCTTGTCCGCCGTGCCCATCTTGCCGAGCGGTATCGGCAAGACCGACGCGGTCGAACTCGAAATGACGGCCGTCAAGCGCCTGCGCGCTCAGTCCGACAGCCATGCGAAGTTTGCCGAGTTGGCACCCGCGCTGTCCGATGGCGTGCGCAACGTGCTCACGCGCAAGGACGGCCGCATCGACGTGCCCGTGTACCGCATGAGCATGCTCAAGCCCGGTGACCACGCCCGCGGGCCGGCCATCATCGAAGAAGACTATTTCACCTGCCGCGTGCTGGACGGCTGGGGCTTCGTCATCAGTGACGCGGGCGACATCATGTTGAACAGAAAGGCTAGCTCATGAAGGTTCTGATGACTGAATACCTTCGCGTCGATCTGGACGCGGAGCAATGGGAATGCCGGGTGTGCGACCACGTCATCGGCCCGGCCACGGCGAACTACAAGGAGGGCCTGCTGGTGCACGACCGCGACCCCCGCGAGATTCACCCGCCGATCCTGGATCCCGAGCGCTACAAGTTCACCTTCAGCCCCGATCCTGAATGGGTGCGCATCCTGGAGTACTACTGCCCCAGTTGCGGCACGCAGGTCGAGACCGAGTACGCCACCCCGGGCCACCCGCCGCTGTACGACATGCAACCCGACCTGCCCGCCATGCGCGCGCAATGGGCTCAGCGTGAAGAGGTCAAGGAAGCCGTGACCGGTCCCGCGGTGGTGGACACCGCAGGCGGCCACAAGCACTGATTGACTGTGCCACGACGGCAGTGATGTGAGCCGGCTTCAAGCACGGGCTCGAAAGGAAAAGAAATGCGACGCATATCTGTGGACATCGGTGGAACCTTCACCGACTGCTTTGTGGTTTGGGACGGCCGGTACATCGAGGCCAAGGCACTCACCACCCATCAAAACCTGGCGCTCGGCTTCAATGAAGCCCTGGGCAAGGCCAACAAGGTGCTCGGGCTCGAACTCGAGACCATCTTGTCCGAGGTCGATTCGGTTCGCTACGCCACCACGTTGGGCACCAACGCGCTGATCGAGCACAAGGGCCCCAAGATCGGCATGCTGGTGACCGCGGGCTTTGAAGCCACCGTGCCGCTCAGCCGCGCACGCGGCTACGGCGACGGTCTGGACACCCTGGCCCAGCAGAACATGCCCAACGCCAGCCGCCCAGCGGCGCTGGTCGAGGCTCACATGATCTACGGTGTGCGCGAGCGACTGGACTTCCAGGGCAAGCTGGTGATGCCGCTCGACGAAGACGACGTGCGCACGCAGATCCGCTCGCTGGTCAACCGCGGCGCACAGATCATCGTGGTGGCCCTGGTCAACAGCGTGGTCAACCCCGCTCACGAGCAGCGCATCGAAGAGATCCTGTTCGAGGAATACCCGTCGCACCTGCTGGGCGCCATTCCCATCATCTTGTCGCACCAGGTGGCCGGGCGCAAAGGCGAATACGTGCGCTCCACCTCGGCGGCGGTCGATGGCTACCTGCACTCGACGATGTATCACGCGTTGTCGGCGCTGGAGCAAAACCTGCGCGCGCACCGCTATGTCAAGCCGATGCTGGTCATCCACAACTCGGGCGGCATGGCGCAACTGAACTCCACCGATGCGCTGCAGACCATCCACTCGGGTCCGGTGTCGGGCATTGCGGCGTCAGAGCATCTGGCCACGCAAGCCGGTCTGGGCAACGTGGTGGCCACCGACATGGGCGGCACCAGCTACGACATCGGCATCGTGGTCGAAGGCGGCGTCAAGCATTACGACTTCAACCCGGTGATCGATCGCTGGCTGGTGTCGGTACCGATGGTCCACCTGGTCACGCTGGGTGCTGGCGGCGGCTCGATCGCCACCTACGACCGCATGTACAACACCGTGAAGTGCGGCCCGCAAAGCGCAGGCTCCGATCCCGGACCTGCGTGCTACGACCGCGGCGGCATGAACGCCACCGTCACCGACGCCGACTTGCTGCTGGGCTACCTGGACGCCAAGAACTACGCAGGCGGCTCGATTCCGCTGAACGCACGCCGTGCCTCGGCCGCGATCGAGGACACGCTGTGCGATGAACTCGATTGCTCGGTGATCGAAGCCGCGCTGATGATTCGCGAGAAGGTGGACGCCAACATGGCCAACGGCCTGTTCACCGAGTTGCGCGCCCGGGGCTACGACCCCAAGGAATTCACCATGCTGGCGTACGGCGGCAACGGGCCACTGCACGGCTGCGGCATCGCACGCAACCTGGGCATCGACAAGATCCTGGCGCCACCACTCAGCTCCGTGTTCTCGGCGGTGGGCGCGGGCAACATGCACCAACTGCACATCCACGAGCAGTCGCTCTACATGGTGCTGTACGACTCGAACACCCGCAACATCTTCGAGGACTACCCGCGCTTCAACAGCATCGTGGCCGACCTGAAGGAACAGGGCACGCAAGACCTGCTGCGTCAGGGCATCGCTCGCGGCCAGATCCAGCATCGGCTCGAACTCGACATGCGCTACGGCAATCAACTGGTGACCACCACGGCGGTGATCAGCGAGCACGAAGTGCACGGGCCGGGCGACGTGCTGTCGATCATTTCGCAGTTCTCGAACGACTACGGCAAGCGCTTCGGCGAAGGCAGTCAGGCGCCCGAGGCGGGCATCCGCATCAACACCATGCGCGTGGCAGCCTTCGTGGAGCACGAGACCATCGTGTTCGAGGACATCAAGCCGGTGGCCGCTGGACTGCGAACCGCCCCGCCGCCGCCCGAGAGCGTGCGCAAGTGCCACTTCGTCGGACACGAAGGCCCGCTCGACACCCCGGTGTGGAACCGCCTGGCCATCGAACCTGGCGTGCAGATCGCCGGCCCGGCGATCATCGCCTCGGAGGTCACGACCTTCCTGGTCGATCCGGGCTGGAATTTCGTCGCCGCGCGCCAGGGTGCCTCATGGTTCCTGCGCGCCAGTGCGACCTGAGCGTCGCCTTCACCACCCTACACGAGGTCTGACATGAGCGAAAACGCAACGCCAATCAAAGCCAAGGCGCCCAGTGCGGCCGAGGTCGCACTGATCAAGAAGTTCCTGAACGACACCACGTTGTTCCTCGGGCCCGATCCCGAGATCATGAAAAACCACGACCTCATGCCGCGCAGCGCGTACGAAGAGGAGTGCATCGCCAAGGTCAGCGATGCACGCACCGTGGCGAAGGTCCGCGATCGCATCCAGGCCGGTTGCGATGAAGGCTTCGAGATGGTCGAGCAAATGGGCGCAGCGCCGGGCGCGAAGTGGGGCGACCTGATCACCGGGGTGTACTCGGCCGCGGGCGACCTCGCGATCGCCAGCTCAGGCGGC
Organism: Burkholderiales bacterium; assembly: GCA_947451035.1. GTDB lineage: Bacteria > Pseudomonadota > Gammaproteobacteria > Burkholderiales > Burkholderiaceae_C > PBB1. The sequence continues at coordinate 23,185 of CANFXR010000018.1, read as the reverse complement.
GTGCTGGTGTTCTCGGCGCTGGTTCACCACCCGATCAAGTTCATCCTCAAGAACTGGGTCAACGACCCCACGGTGGGCGTGCGCGAGGGCGACGGCTTCATCCACAACGATTCGCGCTACGGCAACATCCACAACACCGACCAGAGCATGATCGTTCCGATCTTCCATGAAGGATCGATCATTTGCTGGGTGGCGTGCACGGTTCACGAAGGTGAAAACGGCGCCATCGAGCCGGGCGGCATGCCGTCGATGGCAGAAAGCCCGTCCGACGAAGGTCTCAAGATGTGCCCGTTCCGGGTCGTCGAGAACTACCAGATCAAGCGCGACATCCTGACCTTCTTGCAGAACTCGGTGCGCGAGCCCAAGTTGCAGTACGAGGACATGAAGGTCAAGCTGTTCGCTTGCCTGCGCATCAAGCAGCGCATCGAAGAATCCATCCGCACCGACGGCCCGGAGTCGATGGTCTCGACGCTGCGCCTGTCGATGGAAAACGTGCGTACCGAGGTCAAGCGTCGGATCAGCGAGTGGCCCGACATGACGGTGCGCACCTACATCGTCCTGGACTCGACCTTGCGCGAGAACTGCGTGATCAAGATCAACTGCCAGCTCACCAAGACCGGTGACCGGCTGATCTTCGACTTCCGCGGCTCGGCCCCCGAGTTCACCAACCGCGCCACCAACACCATCCTGGCCGGCCTCAAGGGCATGCTGTCGCAGGTGTTCCTGTGCTACGTCTGGCCCGACCTGCCACGCAGCCAGGCCGCGTTTGCACCGATCGAGGTCATCACCGACCCGCATTCGGTCATCAACTCCTCGTACGACGCGCCGAACTCGCAAAGTCTGGGGTGCATCTTCACGGGCTTCACCGCGGGCCAGCATGCGGTGGCCAAGTTCCTCTACAGCTGCCCCGAGAAGTACACCAAGGTCCACGCGCCAACCTTCAACATGATCAACACCTTCATCTGGGGTGGCGTGAGCCAGCACGGTGAACTGCTCGGCAACCTGTGTGCCGACCTGAACGGCATGGGCGGCGGTGCGCGCTCGGACATGGACGGTGAACACGCCCTGGCGCCGATCTTCGCCACCATGGCCGACATCGGCGAGCAGGAAATCAACGAAGAGGACGTGCCTTTCTTGCAACTGGTGTCCAAGAAGATGACCATGGACGCCATCGCCCCGGGCAAGTACCGCGGCGGTCAGGGTTACACCATGATCGCGTCCACCAAGGACAGCGAGCAGTGGGGCTTCATGACGGTCGCGCAAGGCGCCAAGGTCCCGCCCATCCAGGGCCTGTTCGGTGGCTACGCCTGCGGCACCTACCCGCTGTGCAAGATCAAGGGCGTCGATGCCTACGAGGTGCTGCTCAACGAGCCGCACAAGTTCAAGCATTCGATTGCCGAACTGATGAACGAGCAGCCCTTCGAGGACGCGACCTACACCACCCATCACATGGGCATGGGTTTCGAGATCTCCAAGCGCGGCGAACTGTTCATGATCTCGCAAGGCGCCGGTGCCGGCTACGGCGACCTGCTCGAGCGCGATCCCGCCGCCGTGATCCGCGACATCGAGGAGAGCCTGATGTCGCAAGGCGTGGCCGCACGCCTTTACAAGGTCAAGTTCGATCCCGAGACGCTGGTGGTCGATCCGGTCGGAACGAAGGCCCTGCGCGATGCCGAACGCAAGGCGCGCATCGCCCGTGGCGTGCCGTTCAAGGAATTCGTCAAGACCTGGAACAAGCCCAAGCCGCCAGCGCACCTGCCGTACTTCGGATGCTGGGGCGATGACGTTGGCACGCTGTATGTCGGCAGCCCGGACATCACCCGCGATGCCGACCAGCCCAAGCCCAACTACATGCGCAATCCGAAGGACGTGCGCATCGAGGAACTGGAAGCCCGCTTGGCCAAGCTCGGCGGGTTGAAGGACGAGCGCCAATGAGCGTAGGGTTCGCCGCGCAACTGCCCGCACCGAAAGGCAATGGCCAGATACGCCTGTGGCTGAAATCCGCCGACTACGCCAAGCACTTGTTGCTCGGCGAGGCGGGCGATCCCTGGGTGAGCGCGGCGCATTACCTGGCCTACTTTTCGCAGGCTCATGCGCTGGTCAAGCCCGACGTGGCGGTGCTCGAAGTCGGCGACCTGTACGACAGCTGGGCCGCCACGCACGCTGATTGGGCCGAGTCGGTCAACAAGCGTCGTCGCCCGGCCACGGCCTTGCGCAAGCTCATCGAACCCGAGGCGCCGCGCCAGGTGCTGGCCGAGGTCGTCGAGGCCGTGCTCGCGCATCTGCGCGGTCAGACACCGCTGGTGCTGGCCATTCCCTCGCCGCGTCGCTGGATACGTCACGCCAATCAGTTGACCGGCAGTGACGAGATGGATCTGACCGGAGATGACGTCGAAGACGGCGCGATGTACATCGCCGACTTGTTGCGCTCGGTGTCGACCTACGCGCTGTCTGGCGTGCTGCTCGAGGAGCCCGGCGCGGCCGCGGATTTCAACGCAGACGACCTGTCGCATTACCAATCCATGGTCAACGTGGTGCGCCACTATCGATGGGATCTGGCGCTGCGCCTGCCCGGCGGCACGGCGGTGGCACCTGCCGAACTGGCCAATTTCGATGCGGTCATCTCCAACTCATCCGAGTTGACGAATGCCGGTGCCGGCCTCAGCGCCGCAGTGGGCTGCGACGTCAGCGCGGCGTTTGCTGCCGGCCAGGCCTGCCCTGCGCTCGCAACCGGCCAGTTCTACTTTGCCGAAGTGCCGGCCGGGCTGCGTCCCGAATCGGTGCTCGAACGGTTGAGCGCACTGCGCGGGAAGTAACCGGGTGCCAGCAACGGTAGACCGCATTCCCGTCAGCTTGCTCACCGGATTCCTCGGCTCGGGCAAGACCACGCTGCTCAATCACTGGATGCAGTTGCCCGAGATGGCGGGTGCGGCGGTGCTGGTCAACGAGTTCGGCGAGGTGGGCGTCGATCACCACCTCGTTGAAAAACTCGACGATCAACTCTGGCTGCTCGACTCGGGCTGCCTGTGCTGCGCGGTTCAGGGCGATCTGATCGGCGCACTGAAGGATCTGGCCGCGCGCAGCGCGCGCCGGGACATCGCCCCGATCACGCGCGTCATCATCGAAACCTCGGGCCTGGCCGATCCGGTGCCGGTGATCTACGCCCTGATGGAAGACCCGTTCGTGGCGGCGCGCCATGTGTGCGACGGCGTGATCACCGTGGTCTCCGCGGTTCACGGCCTGACTCAGTTGTCCGCCTACCCGGAAGCGCTGCGACAGGTGGTGGCGGCCGACGTGCTGTTCATCAGCAAGTGCGATCAGGCGACATCCAGCAGCATCACGGCCCTTGAGGCCGAATTGCACACACTGAACCCCGGTGCACCGCTGCGCCGGGTGCGCAACGGCCAGATCGATGCGCAAGACCTGTTCGGTCGCGGCGTCTACAGCGCGGCAGACAAGGCACCCGACCTGACCGATTGGCTCGGCGCCGAGGCCTTGCATCAAGCCGGGTTGCAAGGCTCCAGCGGCGCGGGTCGCGGCTGGTTGATGCCCGCCGAGTCGAGCGACGCGCACGAAGCTCAAGGCAGCCCGCTGACCGAGCGCTTGCAGGATCGGCGTGACAAGTCGGCCGCAGGCAGCGCCGCGTCGGCCACGCCGCATGCCGCCGGCGTCACGACCTTCGTGGTGGCCTTTGAAGATCCGGTGCCGTGGCTCGGATTTGCCGTGGTCATGGGTCAGTTGCTGGCCACCCACGGCTCGAATCTGCTGCGCGTGAAGGGCCTGATGAACGTGGTGGGCAGCACCCGACCGCAGGTGATTCAGTGCGTTCAGTCGGTCGCCTATCCGTCGATCAGCTTGCCGGCGTGGCCCAAGGAAGGGCCATTCGTGGATGGGCGCGGTCGGCTGGTGTTCATCGCGCGAGACCTGGCCCCAGAACAGGTCGACGCCATCCGCTCGGCACTGACGACGTTCCCCAGTGATTCCGCAGCGTTGCGCATGACCGCCGGCGACTCGATGCTCGCCACACGCTGCTGGCTGGGGCAGCGCATGCCGACGTCAACGCCCAACGTGGTCGAGCACGAGGGCTGGCAGATTCAGGCCAAGCACTTGCGAAGGCGTGCGCCCGGCGGCTGAAGGCCAGTCGATTCAGGACCCGTGCAGCCCTTGCGGGAACCTCACGCCTTGCACCAGAGCCGCTTCAAACTCGTCGGCTGGCATCGGCCTCGCGTACAGATACCCCTGATGCGCGGTGCAGCCCCGGTCGACCAGAAAGGCCGCCTGCTCGGCGGTTTCCACCCCTTCGGCCACCACCCGCAGCCCGAACTGCTTGCCCAGTTCAATGATCGAGCCTGCGATGGCCGAGTCCAGACCACCACGTGTGGCATCCCGAACAAACGAGCGGTCGATCTTCAGCTCATGGACCGGGAAGCGCTTGAGGTAGCTGAGCGACGAGAAGCCGGTGCCGAAATCATCCATCGACAGACCAAACCCCTTGTCGCGCAACTCATGCAGCCGCGCCACGGTGCGATCGGTGTCGCTCATCAGGACCGTCTCGGTGATCTCGAGCGTCAACTGGCGCGGCGCGATGCCAAAGCGGTGCACCATCGTCCCGAGTTTGTCGACGAGGTCTTGCTCCATGAAATCGCGCGTGGACAGGTTGATCGACACGGAAAACGCGTCGAAGCCCAACTGCCCCCACCGCCGCAAGGCCTCGCAAACGGCCTGCACCACCCAGTCGCCGATCGACACGATGAGTCCGGTTTCCTCGGCCAGCGGAATGAATTCCGCGGGGGACACCAGGCCGCGCCTCGGATGGCGCCATCGAATCAGCGCCTCGGCTGAGGTCATCACGCCGGTGTCAGCTTCCACCTGCGGCTGGTAGTAGACACACAGCTCGCCCTCATGAATCGCGCGACGCAGCTCGCTCTCGAGCACGAGCCGCTTGCTGGCTGCGGCGTTCATCTCCTCGTCGTAGAAACGGATCTGCGCCCTGCCCGCTTCCTTGGCCGCATACATGGCTTGCTCGGCCTTCTGGGCCAACGCCCGTGCGTCGTCAGCGTCCCGCGGGAACAGCGCGATGCCCGCGCTGGCCGCGAGCACCAGTGCCTGCGTGCCGGCCGTCAACGGTTGGGCCACCGCCTGCAGCAGCCGCGTGGTGATCAGCGCGGCGTGCTCATTGCTGGCGATGTCGAGCAGCAGCACCGTGAACGCGTTGCCGCCCACGCGCGCCACGACCTCGGGATCAACGCGCGCGGTCGATGCGAGGTCGGCGCGCCGGATCGCCTCCTGGAGCCGCTCGGCCAGCGTGCGCAGCACCGCATCGCCACCGTCCTGGCCCAAGGCATCGTTGACCGACTTGAAGCGGTCGAGGTCGATGTGGACCACCGCGCACAGGGTGTGCAGCCGCCGCGCACGCTCGATGGCCATCTTCGAAAAATCCATGAAGAGCTGGCGGTTGGCCAGCCCTGTCAGACGGTCGTAGAAGGCCAGTTTGTGAATTCGATGCTCGGCCTCGATGCGCTGCGTGATGTCCTGGGCAATCGCGGCCACGCCCACCACCCGACCGCTCGCATCGCGCCGCGCATTGGCCTGCTCGGACAGCACGCGGCGCTTGCCATCAGAGCCCTCGATCGAGAAGTCGAGCTGGTAGGACTGGCCTTCGCTCACTGCCGCATGACGCGCGCGCTGCACCACCAGCCGTTCGGGCTCGTTCACGTACGCGAGCAAGACCTCGTCCGTGAGCGGCGGCACATCGCAGTCCGTGCGGCCCAGGATGTTGAGCATTTCTTTCGAACAGGTCAGTTGCGCATGATCCACCGACCACTCCCAACTGCCCAGCTTGGCGAGCTGCTGCGCGTTGGCCAGATGCTCGCTGCTGCGCAGCGCAGCCTCCGAGGTCGCGCTCGCGCGCAGGCTGTAGCGCACGCGGTGGCCGAGCAACGTCCAGTTGATGGGCTTGGTGACGAAGTCGGTGGCGCCGCAGCGAAAGGCCGCATCCACCGACTCGGCATCGTTGAGACCGGTCAGCATCAAGATGGGCGTTTGTGCGCCGCGCGGCGTTGCGCGCAGGCGCGCGCAAACCTCGAACCCGTCGATCCCGGGCATCATCACGTCGAGCAGCACCAGATCGATCGGCTCGGTGGCAAAGATCCGCAGACCTTCTTCGCCGCTGTCGACCGCCGTCACCTCGAAACCTGCATGGCGCAGCGTCTGCGTGGCCATGCCGCGCAGGATGACGTCGTCGTCTACCAGCAGCAGACGACCGACGTCCCGATGGACATTCATCGGAACTCTCGGTGGAGCGTGAAGACGGATTGGCGATGTTTGGCGAGGGCCGCCAAGAAGCATCCAAATTCACTGCGCATGGCGGCCAGCCAGTCGGGCGTGGGCTGTTTTCCGGCGCGCAAGAGGCTCTCGTGCTGCTCGGTCACGAAGGCCATCGACATGGCGCCGACCGCCGCACTCGACGACTTGAGCGTGTGCGCCAGACGCAGCACCGTGTCGGCCTTGCCCGCCTGGGCGGCTTCGTCGATGGCGTCGATGGCGCGAGCCGCCTCTCGCGAATAAAGATCGAGCAGTTCGTCTGCATAGCCCGGGTGGCTCCCGTCGAGCACCATGGTGAGCGAGGCCAGCACCTGCGGATCGAACGCCACCGGCTGAGTCCACTGGCTGGTCAAAGTGGCCGACTGCGTGACTGGAGCGTCGCGGTCCCCGGTGCCGAGATGGCGGCCGATGACATCGCCCAGGGCCTGTCGCGAAACGGGTTTGCTGACGTAGTCGTTCATGCCCGCGGCCAGGCACAAGTCGCGATCGCCCGACAGCGCATTGGCCGTCAGCGCCACGATGGGAAGCGGCTCGCCGCATCGGATGGCGGCCTCCCAGGCGCGAATCTGCCGCGTGGATTCCAATCCATCCATCTCCGGCATGTGCAAGTCCATCAAGACCAGGTCGTATTGCCCGGTCTGCGCAGCCACCAGCGCCTCGCGACCGTTGGCCACCACGTCGGCTTCATAGCCCAACAATTCGAGCATGCATTGCGCCACCTGCTGGTTCACCGGGTTGTCCTCGGCAATCAGGATGCGGGCACTGCAGCTGCCGGCCGGATGGCTGGGGGCCAGCGGCATCGGCCTCGACAGCTCACTGGGCACGCACACGCCATCCAGGCTGTGTGCCAGGCTGACGGTGAACCAGAACGTCGCGCCCTGGCCGATCTGACTGTTCACGCCGATCTCGCCGTCCATCAGCTGAACCAACTGCTTGGCAATCGACAGCCCGAGACCGCTGCCACCGAACTTGCGCGTGGTGGAGTTGTCGGCCTGCGTGAAGGCGTCAAAAATCTGCGTCTGGGCACCCACGTCCAGCCCGATGCCGGTATCGCTCACCTCGAAGCGCAAACGAACATGATCGTCCTCGATGGAGGTGACACCCACCGAAATCGCCACCTGGCCGTCTTGGGTGAACTTGATGGCGTTGCCCACCAGGTTGAGCAGGATCTGCCTCAGCCGCCCCGGATCGCCCATCAGCGTCTGGGGTAACCCTGGAGCGAACTGGGTGACGATTCTCAGACCCTTGCTGCTGGCCGTACCGTCGAGCAGCGCGGCAATTTTTTCGACGTGTTCCCTGATATCAAACGTGATGTGCTCGAGACTGAGCTTGCGGGCTTCGATCTTCGAGAAGTCGAGCACGTCGTTGATGATCGACAGCAGTGCCTGCCCCGAGTGGGCGATGGTTCTCGCGAACTGCAACTGTTCGGGATCCAGTCGGGTGTCGAGCAGCAGTTCGGCCATGCCCAGCACCCCGTTCATGGGCGTTCGAATCTCGTGGCTGATCGTCGCGAGAAACTGTGACTTGGCTGCGCTGGCAACCTCGGCTTTCTGAGTGGCGGTGCGCAGGTGCTCGTTGATCTGGTGAAGCTCGCGCGAGGAGATGTCCAGGCTGCGCGTGCGCAACACCTGATCGCGGTCGAACTGTTCGTAGCTGTCGGCCACCACGGCCATGAATTTGGGCAACTGCTCGGCCAGACGAGCCAGCGCCGGATGCTCGATGCCCGCCGCGTCCAGGCTCGACAGCAGCGTGTCGAGCGCCTGTGGACCGTCGATGCCCAGGTGGCGCCTGAGTTGCCGTGCAAAGGCACGATTGCCGAAGATCCCGAGGTCGCTCATGTGTGCAGCCTCAACGTTCGGTCAAGTGGGTGATGGTCATCGTCTGGTTGTGCAGGTCGGAGGTGCCCGAGTCGTGCGATCCCGGGCTGATTTCGCCGTAGGAATAAAAACCGGCGACTCGTACATTGCCGCCGAACACCGCCGTCACGGCCTCGACTTCTTCATCCACGCGCGCGCCCATCACCAGCTTGCGCCCGACGCAACTCACCAGCAAAGCCAGGTGCTGGGCGCTGGACTGCCCGTCCACACCGGCGGCAATGGCAGCTTCATGCGCGCCATCGACCAGCGAGTCGGTGGTGGCGTGCATCAGCCGCAGGTAGCACCCCTCGGCAATGTCGCCCGCCAAGGTCAGGCTGCCGACGGCCTCGTCGATCCCGAGGATCGTGCGAATCAGGCCCATGGTCTGGTGATCCCTGGAGAGCATCTCGAAGGGAAACAGCAACCCGGAGCCTGGCAGGTCTTTCGCATAAGCGCCGAGGTATTCCTTGTAGACCTCCAACGCTGGCGCCCCATCGAGCTCGTACAGGACATTGCCTTCGCATCGTGTGACCGCGCGCGCCGGCCCGAATGGATTCCAGCCGTGCAGCGACGCGTGCTTGACCTCCAGATTCGGCGACGTGAAACCGATGGCCACCATCTGCTCGCTCGAGACGGCGTGCCGCGACAGCGTGTAGGTTTTCTTGAATGCAGTGCCGTCGCCCGCCAGCCCGCCCGACAGTTTGACGCCGGGGGCCAGGCCCTGGCTGAAGCCTTCGAGCAAAGCGCTGCCGTTCACGTTCACGCCTTGGCTGAAAACGATCACGTTGTGCAAGTCGGGCGTGCTGAGTTGCCGAGCCAGCCGCAGACCGGCGCCCGCAGAGTCGGTCATGCCGTTCAGGTCGGTGGTCGCCACCACAAAGCCCGGATCATTGAAATGCAAGCCCGTGATCACGAGTTGTTCATCGAGCACCCCATCGTCGGCGATTTCACCGGCGGACGAGCAGCCCGCCAACTCTGCGTGCGGAAATGCGCTGCGCAAGGCTTGCAGTACAAGCGGATCGCTGATCAGCGCCACCGAACCGAACACCAGCACGAGTTGCGGCTCGATGGTGGCCAGATCACTCAGTTCAGACGCATCGGGACACCGAGAAAAGCACGCTTGCAGGATTTTCATGGCGGCGCCCCCTGCGCTGGAACTGACGAAAAAGCATTCAACCGATGGGCTAACCGGTCATGGCAGACCATATGCTTTTATCGGACGGACTAGGATAAATCTGAACGACCTGTTCGCCAATCAGTAGCGGGACGAAAAAAACCCTGCGAACCACTCAAGGATCGCAGGGCCGGTTGCCTCGGGAGGCAACAGCAATATCACTGCATCGCGATGGACTTGCCTGCGGTGTCCTTCATGGTGGCCCATTGCTTGGCGACCATCTCCTTCACAGCCTTGGGCATCGGGACGTAGTCCAGTTCCTCAGCCATCTTGTCGCCGTTGCCGTAGGCCCAGCTGACGAACTTGAGCACGCTGCTGGCTTGCTCAGGCTTGTCTTGCACCTTGTGCATCAGGATGAAAGTGGCGCCGGTGATGGGCCATGCCTTGTCGCCCGGTTGCTCGGTCAACACCTGATAGAACGTCTTGTTCCATTCAGCATTGGCCGCTGCCGCCTTGAAACTGTCGTCCTCGGGCGCGACGAACTTGCCTTCGCGGTTGCCGATCAGGATGTGGGACATCTTGTTTTGCTTGGCGTACGAATACTCCACGTAGCCGATCGAATTTTCGAGCCGCTGCACGAAGGCCGACACGCCTTCATTGCCCTTGCCGCCCGTGCCCGTAGGCCAGTTGACGGCAGTGCCCTCTCCGACGCGGCTCTTCCAGTCAGGGCTGACCTTGGACAGGTAGTTCGTGAACAGGAAGCTCGTTCCCGAGCCGTCCGCACGGCGCACCACGGCGATGGCGCTGTCCGGCAGCGGCACATCACGATTGATCGCCTTGATGGCAGGATCGCTCCACTTGGTGATCTTGCCCAGGTAGATGTCAGCCAGCAGCAAACCGGTCAGACGGATCTGGCCCGGGTTGATGCCCTTGATGTTGACCACGGGAACCACGCCACCGATCACGGTGGGGAACTGCAGCAGGCCTTCCTTGGCGAGCTCTTCGTCGGTCAGCGGCTTGTCGGATGCGCCGAAGTCGACCGTCTTCGAGATGATCTGCTTGATGCCAGCGCCAGAACCCACCGACTGATAGTTGACTTGCACCTTGGTGGCCTTGTTGTAGGCGTCGGCCCACTTGGCGTAGAGCGGTGCGGGGAACGTGGCTCCGGCACCAGTGACGTTCTGGGCATATGACAGGCTTGCCAATGCAAACGTCGCAACGGCAATCAAAGGGCGAACAAGATTTTTTGCGTTCATTGTCAATTCAGTAGTTTTGAGAATATTCATCGCAGCCGCGTTGCGGCTCAGGACGCTCACCAACCGGGTGACCATGCCGATCAGAGCTTCAAGCACGATGGTATGACTCCAATGTGAGGGTTTTGTGACACGGCCGGCCTGATGGCAAGACGGTGTGTCATCCACATGGGGGCGACGCCGTCACCGACCACCTGCCTCATCGGACGCGTGGCATCCGGCGATCGCCCGTCACAGGCATCAACATCGGCGCGAACCCAACAAAAAGCCCGGCACGCAGGCCGGGCTCGGTGAGAGTGCATCGCGAAAAACACTCAGCTTGCTGATGCGTCCTTGCGCTGGCCGCCGGCAAACCACCTTGCAGGACTGAAGCCGTGCCCGTCGAGCAACTCGCCCACCACGCACAAACCGGCGATCAGCAAGCCCACCCACAGGGCACGCGGACCGGCATCCATGGTCTCGGCATCCCACAACAAGACGCCGCTGCCTGCCGCAATCGCCAGAAAAAGCACTGTTGCCACCGCCAACGCCGAACGGCTGGCGGGCGGGTTGTAGATCTTGCGGTTCACATCGAAGGGCGGGTGAGGGAATTTCAGCGCCACATCGTCGGGCCGCCAGCCAGGCGGCATGAACCACACCCTCAGCTTGTCTTGCCAGCGACGCGTGTGCCAAGCGTCTTGCGCGAGCGAGGCGTAGACCTGAAAGATCCCGCGCAACGGATTGAAGCTGCGCACCGGCGCGCGGGTGCCGAACACGCAGGGCTCGGTTTCTACCGCGTAGGTTCCGAACAGACGGTCCCACAGCATGAGCAAGCCGCCGTAGTTGTGGTCGATGTAGCAATCGTTCACCGCATGGTGGACGCGGTGGCTTGATGGCGTGGTGATCACGCCGTCGAGCCAGCCGAGCTTGCCGATCTGATCGGTGTGGGCCCAGATCTGGTAGTACTGAACGCCCAGGAATGCGAAGCCGAACAACGCTGGCGGCACCCCTGCAATCGCCATCGGCAAATAGAACGGCCAGCCCAGAACGGCGTTCTGGCTTTCCTGACGCAGGGCGGTGCAAATATTGAGCTCTTCACTTTGATGGTGCACCACGTGGGCGGCCCAGAACACCGCCACCTCATGGCCGACACGGTGCAGCCAGTACTCGCAAAAATCGAACATCAGCACTGCGATCAAGATGCCCTTCCACGAGTACCAGAACTGCGATTCAGACTGGTAACCGAGGAACGTGAAGACCATCGCGTAAATGCCGATCTGCAGCAATGGCGTGCAGACGAAGACAAGCTGGCTGATCAGCCCCTGACTCAAGCTGGCCAGGGTGTCGTTTCCTCGATAGGTTTTTTTGCCGCGAGCCCGGCTGACGATGAATTCGATCAGCACTGCCAGCCCCAGCAGCGGAATTGACCAGATGATTGCCTGTTCCATGCGTCAGTCGGTGGTTGATGGGTCGATCCTGCGGCCCGGGAGATGGGACCCGCGCGCCGAAAAGGGCAAGCGCTGGCGCTGACTGGCAAGAATACAGCCCCGCGCCGCGCCCAGAAGCAAAAAAGCCCCCGCTCTCACATGAGAGCGGGGGCTGATGGCTGGTGGCTGCGATTGCGGCAGGTCACCCGCGCCGGCTCAATGGCCCTGTCAACGGTCTTGCCAAGGGCGTCCAGCTAGACCAGGACCAAATCGATCGTCCGCTCGGCTGGGTGGGACCTCGGCGCTTGCACCTCGAACATCGTCTGGAATTCGAACGACGACAAGTCGTGCTCCAAGACATCGAGGCCGCTCATGAGTTCCAGAGACGAATCACAAGAGTTCATGCGGGCATTCGAGCGCTCACGGGCAGCACGCGGCGAAGCCGCAGCGATGACCCCCCGGGGAATTTCCAGCAACAGCAAAAGCCTGCTGAGCAGCAGGCTGTCCACCGGGCCGTTGTCGACTGGCGCAGGCGTTGAAGGCAAAGATTTCATGGCGGGGGTCCTGACCGGTGCGACCAATGGATATATGACAAACGCGTCTCACGACGACAGCGAAGTGTCAGCCGGATGGCACTCGCCACACACCCCCCATCCAGGGGGGGGCGAGCCGGGTGGATGTGAACAAAGTCGCACTCGGGGCGAGCCCTGTTGTGCTTCGGGGCAATGGCTTCGCCTCTCGGCGCGTTGAACCAGCAGCCGACACAGCCAGACCGGCCGAATTGGATTGGGGTTTCCGTTTGAGTCTTTTCCATACTTTTTCCATAAATGATGGAAAAAGCAGCAACCCAGGGATCAGCCGCCAGAAACAAAAAGGGCCGGTAATTTGTTGAAAATCAACAATTTACCGGCCGTTCATCTTGGTAGGCGCGATTGGACTCGAACCAACGACCCCCACCATGTCAAGGTGGTGCTCTAACCAGCTGAGCTACGCGCCTGGGGCAGCCCAAGATTGTAGCCGTCTCAAAGGCCTTTTGGTAAGCCAAATTGACAATCAGAAGGCATCTCGTTGCAGCATGGGCTGCCAGCGCTCAAAACGACACCACCTCGGTGTACACGCCTCGGTCTTCGAGCATGTCCCGGGCAGCCTCGGCGGCGGCCTTCGAATCGAAGGGCCACAAGGTGGATCGCCAACCTTTTTCGACTTGCATGATCTCGCTGCGCAGATCGCCCGACATCTTGCCGCCGGCAAAGCTCAAGGCCATCATTCGCTGCCTCCTCTCCGAGGCCGATCGTGTGCCGGTGAGCGACGTGACCAGGGCGAACACCTTGACCTGGCGGGCTGCCGGGGCTGGCGGTGGACTGGTGGTTGCTCGCAGAACTTTCGCCTGGCGTATCGCTTCGGCCCGCTCGGCGGCACTCAGCACCGGGCGAAAGGCCTGTTTGGCCGGCATGACGATTTCGTCTTGCGCAAGTTCGGTGGGCACCGGATCCGGATCGGGTGCCGGGGCATGCGGATGTTTTTTGGATGTCGGGTCAGGAGTTCGGGCAACCCGCTCGGCCACCGCAGAAGCCGGCGCGGCGGTGGTGGCGCTCGATGCTGCAGGAGCGCTGTGCGGCGCTTCGGGAGCGGCCTGGCTGGCTGCGGGCGCCGCGGAAGCACTTGCTTCGGGCGGCGTGGCCTCGCTTGCCGCCAAGGGTGCTGCCGGTGCCGCCGCCGATGCGGACGATGCTGCCATTTGAGGCGCGCTGGCCGCGGGGGTTGCTGACGCGACGACCGGTGTGCCACCGGATCCCGAGAAAACAAACCATCCGACCCACGGCAAGACCATCGACAGCGCGAGCAAGCCTGCGGCGATCGCCACGCGGCGCTTGTGCCACAGCCGAGGTCCGATGATTTTTGGGACGGCTGCGTTGCTGATCAAAAAGCGCGAGCGTTGCATTCCGCGTTCGACCGAAGCCGTGGTCAGGAACAAACGCACGACCGTCTCGGCCGGCACATCGGCGTCAGCGGCAACCTCACGCAGCGGCAATTCGGCGCCTCCGATGCCTTCGAAACTGCCGTGGCAAAGCGCGAAGTCAGCCGCCCTGCGCGGGCTGATCGGTGCGATGAAGTCTTCGCTGAAGGCCGCCGTGAGCGTGGGGCCTCCGTCAGGCGGTCCGGGCAACTTCGCCAGTTGGCGCAGACGTCGCCGCACGCGTTTCGTCAACTGCGTCCAACGTGAAGACGCAGCGCCGTCGATGGCCACGAACGGCAGCACCACCACGCCCACGCCGCTCACCTCATCAGGCGTGATGCGCAGCGCCAGCGGGTGGCGGTTGTGCCAGGCCACCAACTGTGCGGCCGGGTCGTGGAAGGGCTGAGCGTCCATGGATAGGCCGGATTTTCCCGGCACCGCGCAGTGCGAAAGCCCCGAACAGAGCCACGCCAGACCCCCAATACTGGCCCTTGCGCTGTGGCGCAGTTCACTTGCGGCGCACGGACCTCACGCCACCGATGCGCCCGACCACACCGAGCACCTTGCTCAGCCGTGCGGCATCGGCCACCTCCAGCGTGAAGGTCATCCAGGCGGTGCCGCCGGAGTTGTCCCTCACCGACTGGGTCTTGACCCCGATGACGTTCATGCGTTCTTTCGAGAACACCTCGGAGATGTCGCGCAGCAGACCTTGGCGGTCCGAGGCCTCGACCACCACATCGACCGGGTACAACGCCTCTTGCCCGCCGCGCGGCGCACCCCAGGCCACCGCGATCACGCGCTCGGGCGAACGCTGAGCCATCTGGGCAAAGTTGGAACACCCATGGCGGTGGATCGCCACGCCCTTGCCTCGCGTCACGTAACCGCCGATCGCATCGGGCGGCGCAGGTCGGCAGCAGCGCGACAAGGTCGTCAGCAACGACTCGACGCCAACGACCAGCACGCCCCCTTTGGGCGAGCCTTGTTCGGGGCGGGACAGACGCTGGGCGAAAGCGTCATCGGCGGATGGCGCCACCTCGGGTGGCTTGAGCAGTGTCTCGATGGTGCGCAGCGAGAACTCATCCTTGCCGACCACCTCGAACAACGCATCGGCCTGCCTGAAGCCCAGCTGTGCCGCCAGATCGTCGAGCCGGGTGGCCGTCTTGCCCAGGCGCTGCAGCAGTTTTTCGACAGCCTCACGGCCGCGCGCCACCGTCTGAGCCTGCGCACGGGCGTTGAACCATGCCCGCACCTTGGCGCGAGCGCGCGGGCTTTGCACGTAACCGAGGTCGGCGTTGAGCCAGTCCATGGACGGGCCGCCCTCCTTGGCCGCCGTGACCTCCACGGTCTGCCCATTGGCCAGCGCGGATTGCAGCGGCACCATCGACCCATCGACTTTGGCGCCGCGGCACCGGTGGCCCAGTTCGGTGTGCACCGCATAGGCGAAGTCGAGCGGCGTGGCGCCCGCGCTCAACTCCACCACGGCGCCTTGCGGGGTAAAGACGTAGATGCGCCCCTCGGGGCCAGCATCGGTGTCGCCCCCCGATTCGGCACCCTCCTGTCCAGCGAAATCGCGCTCCCAGGCCAGCAATTGGCGCAGCACGCCCTTGCGCGCTTCGGCCACGGTCGCATCGAGATCGGCATCGTCGACCACCGCGCCGCTGTAGCCCTTGACACCCGATTCCTTGTAGACCCAGTGGGCCGCCGCACCATGCTCGGCGTGCTCGTGCATGTCGCGGGTGCGGATCTGCACCTCGACCGGCCGATCGCTCTCGTCGAGCACCACGGTGTGCAGTGATTGGTAGCCATTGGGCTTGGGCCGGGCGATGTAGTCGGAATACTCCTGCGCCACCGCCACATGCATCGAGTGCACCTGGCTGAGCGCGGCATAGCAGTGCGGCACATCGTCCACGATGACCCGCAAGGCGCGTATGTCGAGCACGCCGGCAAAGTCGAGGCCCTTGCCACTCATCTTTTTCCAGATGCTGTAGATGTGTTTGGGCCGCCCCTGCACCTCGGCCTCGATACCGTGGTCGAGCAGCTGCGCGGCCAACCGCTGCCGGAAGGCCTCGACCCGTTGCTCGCGTTCGCCGCGCTTCTCGTCAAGCAAGCGTGCGATCGACTTGTACTGATCAGGATGCAGAAACCGGAACGCCAGGTCTTCGATCTCCCACTTGATCTGCCCGATGCCCAACCGATTGGCCAGCGGTGCGAACACCTGCATGGATTCACGCGCCAGGGCCTCGGGACACACGGTCTTGCTCGCCGCATAGAAGCGCAACGTCTGCAGCCGCGAGGCCAGACGCAGCAGCACCACGCGCAAGTCGCGCGAGAACGCCAGCAGCATCTTGCGAACCAGTTCGGTCTGCTGCGTGCGCTGTTCGCCTTCAAACCTGGCCTCGCGCGCCGCGCGCTGGATCTGCACCAGCTTGCGCGTGCTGCCCACCAGGCTGGCGTGCGACGGCCCGAACGCCTTGGCCACCATCTCCTCGGGCTTTTGCAGGTAATCGCCGGCGTACACCAGATAGGCGGCCGCGCGCAGCGAGGGCGCCGCGCCGATGCCCTCGAGGATGTCGCTCACGCCATCTGCGTGCTCCAGCGCGTCCTCGCCGGTATCCAGCAGTTGATCGGTGAGCAGCGGCTCGGCAAACGCACGCGCGCGCTGGCGCTGCAACTCGCCCTCGTGATCGGCGAGCAGATCACGCGCGGGCGGATCTGCGGCCACCCCTTCGGGTTGCACGACGGGTGCGGCTGGGGCCCTTGCGGCCAGGAAACCCGTCTTCATGAGGCCAGCAAGAACTCCCGCACGGCGCGCACCTGATCGTCGGCCACCAGGGTCGGGGCATGTCCGACGCCGCTGAACTGCACCAGGCTGGCACGGGGGCCACGCTGCGTCATGGCCCGCGCGGTGTCTTCGCTCAGCAAATCGGATTCGGCGCCGCGCAGCAGCAACGTCGGGCAGGCAATGGCGTCATAGGCGCGCCACAGCGCGGCTTCACCGAGCGCCGCGCTTTCGGCCGTGGCCGCACGAAACGGCACCGCGATCGCCGGGTCGTAGTGCGCACGGAAACCACCGCCGGCGGCGATGTCGATCGGCCGCAGCATCGGCCGCGTGAGCGCAAGCCATTGCTCCTTCGTGTGCGGGCCGAAACCGCGCGAGTTGGACCACATGTAGTCCGCCGCCTCCTCGACCGTGGCCCAGCGCTGTTCCACGCCCACATAGCTGCCGATGCGTGTCAGCGCAGCCGCGCCGAGCACCGGGCCGATGTCGTTGAGCACCAGTCGCTGGATCGGAAACGGCGCCAGGCTGGCCAGCGCCAGGCCGATCAGACCGCCCATCGAGGTGCCCAGCCAGTGCACGGTTTCGGCATTGACACGCGCCAGCAGCGTGACCATGTCGGCCACATAGCGCGGGATGACGTACTCCGCGGGCTGCGGCAGCCAGTCGGACTCGCCGCGGCCGGCGACATCGGGGCAGATCACGCGGTAGTCGTCACGCAAGGCCCTGGCCAGCACATCGAAGTCGCGGCCCTGGCGCGTCAGGCCATGCACGCACACCAGCACGCGCGGGTTGGCGGCGTCGCCCCACTCCCAATAGGCCACCCGATGCAGGCCGACGCCGTTGAGGCATGACACGTGGTGAAGGCGGGGTTCATGGTCAGACATGGGCAGCTTCAATTCGACAGGCTTTGGCAGTGGAACAGCGTTGGTGGCTCTTTGATAATGCATCGTATCAACCCACTCCAGACCCCGAAGGAACCAACATGCTCAAAGGAAAGACAGCGCTCATCACCGGATCGACCAGTGGCATCGGCCTGGGTATCGCGCTGAGCCTGGCCCGTCAGGGCGCCAACATCGTGCTCAACGGTTTCGGCGATGTCGAGTCCCCCAAGGCGCAAGTCGCAGCGCACGGCGTGCAGGTGATCCACCACGGCGCTGACATGACCAAACCCGCCGAGATCGCCGACATGTTCGCCGTGGCCACCGCGCGCTTCGGTGGCGTCGACATCCTGGTCAACAACGCCGGCATCCAGCACGTGGCCAACGTCGAAGACTTTCCCATCGAGAAGTGGGACGCGATCATCGCCATCAACCTCAGTTCGGCGTTTCACACCACCCGGCTGGCCATTCCCGGCATGCGCGCCAAGAACTGGGGCCGCGTGATCAACCTGGCGTCGGTTCACGGTCTGGTCGGCTCGGCGCAAAAGGCAGCCTATGTGGCGGCCAAGCACGGCGTTGTCGGGTTCTCGAAAGTGGTGGCGCTGGAAACCGCCACCACCGGCGTCACCGTCAACACCATCTGCCCGGGCTGGGTGCTCACGCCGCTGGTTCAAAAGCAGATCGATGACCGCGCTGTGCGCGAAGGCGTCAGCGTCGAGGAAGCCGGCCGCGGCCTGCTCGGCGACAAGCAACCCTCGCAGCAGTTCGTCACGCCCGAGCAACTGGGCGAACTGGCGGTGTTCCTGTGCTCACCGGCCGGCGACAACGTGCGCGGCGTGGCCTGGAACATGGACGGCGGCTGGGCCGCGCAGTGACAGGCCGAGCGCCGGCGTCAGCGCCGGCGCGGCCGGGTCACTTCGTCATTTGCACCGTGCCGTTGACGGTGACCGACACGCTGGTCTGACCGGCTTCCACCGGCAGCGGCGCGTCGGCCTGCACGGCCATGGCGCGCACCGCAAACATCGGCACCGGGCCGGGGCCGGCTTCGTTGGTCGACACGTTGACCTCGCGCACCGTGTAGCTGGTGTAGCCGAACTGTTGGGTCACCTCGGCGGCCTGTTTGCGGTAGCGGGCGATCGCCTGCGTCGTGGCGCTCGCCTCGGCCTTTTCACGCTGCTCGCGCGACAGGCTTTGCGACACGCGGGCAATGTTCATGCTCTGGATGCGACCGGCCAATTGGCTGAGCCCCGGCAGATCGCGGCCTTCGAGCACCAGCTCGGCGCTGCCCTGCCAGCCTGTCAGCGTGTTCTTGGTCGAATAGCGCGGGTTGAGCGAAAAGTTGCCGGTGCGCGCGTCGATCTGACCCGCGCGAGTCACGTTGCGCGCCTCGGCCAAGGCGGTGTCAAGCGCCTGCTTCAAGGACGACTGCACCGCGCTGGCGTCGTTGCCGTCACGCGTGGCCACCAGCGTGATCGACAGCATGTCGCGGGTCACATCGACGCTGGCCGTGGCCGTGAGGGCCACCAAGCCCGTCGGCGCGGCAGGCTCGGCGGCCACAGTGGCCGTCGAGATCATCGCCAGCGCGCCCATGCCTGCCCCTAGGCGGCGCAGGCCGGACAGATCGATTCGGGTGCGTAAGAAGTTCATGGGCTGGCCCGTGTGGCATCGCGAATCGCGACCTTGCAGCCTAACGCGGTGCGACAGCGTCGCGATGACAGCGGCATCAAGCAGGCGGTGCACAAGCGGCTTCGCTGAGCCGGTCGGATCTTTGTAACCAATGGTCAATGCGGGCCGATTCGCGGCCGCGACACGCCGCAAAGCCGCGCAAAATCCCGCTTGTTACAAATGGAGCCTGCCATGAACGCCAGCACTTCCGCGCGCGCCGACCGCATCGTGATCGTCGACGACGACGCCCGCATCCGTGATCTGCTGCGCCGCTACCTGAGCCAGGAAGGCTTCGAAGTGCTGCTCGCTGAAGACGGCAAGGCGCTCAGCCGGTTCCTCAGCCGCGAGAGCGTCGACCTGATCGTTCTCGACTTGATGCTGCCCGGCGAGGACGGCCTGTCGATCTGCCGCCGGTTGCGCAACGCCAACGACCGCACGCCGATCATCATGCTCACCGCCAAGGTTGAAGACGTCGACCGCATCGTCGGCCTCGAGGTCGGCGCCGACGACTACCTGCCCAAGCCGTTCAATCCGCGTGAACTGCTCGCGCGCATCAATGCGGTGCTGCGCCGGCGCCCTGCCCCCGAGGCGCCAGGAGCCCCGAGCAAGGAGTCGATGACCGTCACCTTCGGTGAGTTCGAGTTCGACCTCTCGCAGCGCCGACTGTCCAAGTCCGGCGAGGCCATCGCGCTGACCACGGGCGAGTTCTCGATGCTCAAGGCGCTGGTGCGCCACCCCCGGCAGCCGCTGTCGCGCGACAAGCTCGCGCAGTTGGCGCGCGGTCGCGAGTTCGAGCCTTTCGATCGCAGCCTCGATGTGCAGATCTCGCGCTTGCGCAAGATGATCGAGACCGACCCCGCGCAGCCGCGCTACATCCAGACGGTGTGGGGCCTGGGCTACGTGTTCGTGCCCGACGAGGCGGTTTGAGCCTCACCCCGCACCGCTGAGGCAGCGCCTGGCCGATGCCGATGCGTATCCCCAGACTGCGACTCGCGTTCAGCCTGTTCTGGCGCACCTTCGTGCTGCTGGTCGTGCTGCTGGGCGTCGGCGTGTTCGCGTGGATGCAGACCTTTCGCATGCTCGAGATCGAGCCCAGCGCGGTGCGCGCGGCGCATCAGATCGCCAGCCTGGTCAACCTGACGCGGGTGGCGCTCAGCGACCCCGACGCCATCCACCGGCTGGCGCTGATCAAGAGCGTTTCAGCCGATGAATCGATGAAGCTCGCTCCGCGCGAGCCGGGCGACCTCTGGAAGCCCTACGAGACGGACCGCACCACGCGCGCGATCGCGGCCGAACTTCGCGAGCATCTCGGCGCGGGCACGCTGGTGGCGCGCGAACTCAACGGCACCGTCGGGCTGTGGGTGGGATTCGAGATTGGCGACGACCCCTACTGGCTGCAGACCGACCCGGCGCGCATGGGCAAGATCGCCAACAGCACGCTGCTGATCTGGGTGGGCATCGCGCTGCTGGTGACGCTGCTGGGCGCGCTGGCCGTCACCCGGGCCATCAACAAGCCGCTGCGTGACCTGTCTTTCTCGGCCGGGCGCATCCGCGATGGGGAGTTCGACTCGCGGCTCGACGAGACCACGCTGACCAGCGAGATCCGTCAGGTCAACATGGGATTCAACCGCATGGCGCGCGAGCTGGCCAAGCTCGAAGACGACCGTGCGGTGATGCTTGCGGGCATCTCGCACGACCTGCGCACGCCGCTGGCGCGCTTGCGGCTTGAGGCCGAAATGAGCGTGCACGATGAGGAAGCCCTCAACAACATGGCGCTCGACATCGACCAGCTCGACGCGATCATCGACAAGTTCATGGACTACGCGCGTCCGGGCGATGTGCGTTTGTCCACGGTGGCGCTGGCCGGCGTGATCGATCGCGAGACAGCCGCCTTCAGGGACGCCACGCGCATCCAGATCCGCTCACGGGTCACGCCCGAGTCCATGGTGTTTGCCGACGACATCGAACTCGGCCGCGTGCTGCAAAACCTGTTCGAGAACGCCCGCCGCTACGGACGCAGTGAGGCCGACGACGTCGCGCACGTGGATGTGACGTGCGCACCCGATGGTCCGTGGTTGAAGCTCAGCGTGCGTGACCACGGCTGCGGCGTCGATCCCGAAAAGCTCACGCAACTGACCACGCCGTTCTTCCGCGGCGACACCGCGCGAACCTCGGCCACCGGTGCGGGCCTGGGCCTGGCCATCGTCGAAAAAGCCATGCAGCGCATGGGCGGCACGCTCGAACTCAGCCTCGCCTCGGACGGCGGGCTGGTGGCGCAGATCAGGCTGAAGCGGGCGACCTGACTGACGGGCCACGCGCCGACGCTGGCGCGCTCAGCGCATCAGCAGGCACACGGCGCGCGCTTCGATCGACTCGCCGCGCCCCACCGGGCCCATGCCCTCGGCCGTCTTGGCCTTGATGTTGATCTGATCGGGCTGCACACCCAGCGCCTGCCCCAGCCGCAGCCGCATGGCCAGAACGTGCGGCGCCATCTTGGGTGCCTCGGCAATGATGGTGCAGTCGATGTTGCCGATCTTCCAGCCGGCAGCGCGAACACGGCGCGCCGCTTCGGCCAGCAGCGCCAACGAATCGGCACCGCGGAACTGCTCGTCGGTGTCGGGGAAATGCCGCCCGATGTCGCCCAGCGACGATGCACCGAACATCGCATCGGTGATGGCGTGAGCCAGCGCATCCGCGTCGGAGTGGCCCTTCAGACCGTGCGTGTGCGGGATCGTCACGCCGCCCAGGATCAGCGCGCGGCCGGTCACCAGCTGGTGGCTGTCCCAGCCCTCGCCGATGCGAAACATGGAGGCAAAGGCGGGTTGAACCATGGCGATGCTTTCGAGGTTGGGGGATCAGCGGCTGCGCAACAAGCGCTCAGCCAGCGCGAAATCGCTCGGGAACGTGACCTTGAGGTTTTCCAGGTCGCCGCGCACCAGCCTCGGCGCGTGGCCGAGCGCCTCGATGGCGCTGGCCTCGTCGGTGACAGGCAGACCGAGCGACGCAGCCGACGCCAGCGCCTCGCGCAGCATCCCGATGCGAAACATCTGCGGCGTTTGCGCTTGCCACATCTGAGCGCGCTCGACGGTGGTGCCCACGCGATCCGTGCCGGGCGCGGCGCGCTTGAGCGTGTCGGCCACCGGCAGCGCGAGCAACCCGCCCACCGCGTCGTCCACGCACGCGTCGATCAGCGCGTCGACCGCCTCGGGTCGGATCAGGCAGCGCGCGGCGTCGTGCACCAGCACCCAGTCGCTGAGGCGCGCACCACGCTCGAGCAGCGCATCCAGGCCGGCGGCCACGGTGGCCGCACGCGTCGCACCACCACGTCGATCCACCCAACCGGCAAAGGCGGGCAACAACGACTCGAAGCACGCATCGGTCGGGCTGAGCATCACCAGCACCTGATGCAGCCGGCGCACCTGCGCGAGTGCAACCAGCGTGTGGCCGACCACGGTGCTGCCGGCCAGCGGCTCGTACTGCTTGGGGCCCGCGGTGCCGGCCCGCTCGCCCACCCCGGCGCACGGCACCAGCACATACAGACGGGAAGCGTCGCAGGCGCGATCGGTGGGCGATGGGGGCAGTGTCATGGGGTGTTGGCAGCGGTGCGAATTCTATAATTGGCCCCTGCTTCGCCCCGTGGGTATCGTCTCCCGGGGCGTTTTGCTTTGTCTGATGCAAACACCTTCGATCGCCCCTGGCAAACGCCACACCCTGAGCCGCCCGAGCGGCTCGGCCGACTCCCTGCTGCTCGCGCGCCACGCGCAGGCGCAGGCCGCTCAAAAGCGCCTGACCGCCATCTTCACCGCCGAGCCGGCCGACACCCAGCGGCTCGAAGGCGAGCTGGCGTTCTTCGCGCCCGAGTTGCGCATCGCCGTGTTCCCCGACTGGGAAACGCTGCCCTACGACACCTTCTCGCCGCACCAGGACCTGATCTCCGAGCGGCTGGCCACGCT
>CANFXR010000017.1 GCA_947451035.1 Burkholderiales bacterium | reverse complement strand
TGAGCAAGGCGCGGTTGTAGGCAAGCCCCGATCCATCTGTTTGGGCATAGGCGTAAGGCGTGTCGCCGACGTTGGGGATCAGCACGTACAGGGCGCGCGCCTTGTCGTTCGATCCGTACTTGGTGACGCGGTCGAACTGTGCCGCCAGCAACCTCCCGCGGCGTGCGGCCTCGGTCAGTGCCGCAGCCTGCGTCGTGGGACCGGTCCGCACGCTCTGATAAAGCTCGATCACGTCGTTGGTCCCCACCATGATGGTGACCAGATCGGACCTGACCAGCGTGCCAATGGGGCTCGCCAGGAAGTTGGTGATCTGGGTCACCACATCGGCCACCTTGGCGGCGGGCGTCGCCCTGATGAAGGCGGAGGCGGCCACATTGGGGATGTCATTGCACTCGGCGAACACCAGACCGAAGTCAAAGGCGACCGTCTGGATCCACAGCGGGTTCTGGTAGCAATTGGGCTCGGTATTGGCCACGACGTTGTTGTTGGTGGTGGCCGGAGTGAACCCGTTGATGTTGTACTTCTTGGCATCGATGGCGAGCGGATCCGGGTTTTGCTTGACCATCACACTGAACTCATCGCCGAACGCGATCATCCGCGTCGGCCGGTAGTTGGACCCGGACGACCCGCCGCCACAGGAGGCCAGCAGCAGCGACCCCACCACCGTCACGGCCACCAGGCTG
Organism: Burkholderiales bacterium; assembly: GCA_947451035.1. Lineage (GTDB taxonomy): Bacteria > Pseudomonadota > Gammaproteobacteria > Burkholderiales > Burkholderiaceae_C > PBB1. The sequence goes on along the minus strand of CANFXR010000017.1, from coordinate 36,064 downwards.
CTGCGCAGCGCCGCAGCACTCCACCGATTGATTCTGAAATTCATGCAGGCTCCCAAGGAAAAAGTGGTTGTGGTCGGCTCAGTCAGGCGGCAGCTCGAACGAGGCGGTCTCTGACGCCGTCCCACTGCGCATCGGCGGGCGGCAACTCCACCCAGATCTGTTGCGCGCCGCGGTCGTCGAAGCTGCGCAGCACGCTGAACAGTTCGTGGGCGACGGCAGCAGCGCCGGGTGGCATGGTCTGGTGGATCACCGCAGCCTGAGCCGGCAACGGCTGGCGCGAATATACCGCCAGCGTCGGCGACGACGCGGCCATCTCGCCCGCGTGCGCCGCGGTGAGTTGTTCGAGTTCAGCGTGCAGCTGGTCGGCCCCCAGCAGCCGCACGCGTGCACGCGGCGCGTAATGGGTCTCGAGCGTGCCGGACGCCCGGGGTGCAGCGGCATCGCGCGCCAGCAGGGGTTGCCCGAGCACCGCCTCGATCGCCTGACGTGTGAGCGTGCCCGGGCGCAGCAGCACCGGGCGGCCGCGCGAGCAGTCGATGATGGTCGACTCGATGCCCACCGGACAGTCCCCGCCATCGAGCACGCGCAGGCCGCGCTCATCGCCCAGTTCAGCCACCACATGCGCCGCGCACGTCGGGCTCAGGCGGCCAAAGCGGTTGGCGCTGGGCGCGGCGATGCCCGGCACACCGCGCGCCGCCGCGGCGCGCAGCAGCGCCAGCGCCACCGGGTGGTCGGGGCAGCGCAGCCCGATCGTCGATTGCCCGCCCGCGCAAGCCTTGGCCACGCCCGCCGAGCGCGGCACGATCACGGTCAATGGCCCGGGCCAGAACGCGGCGCTCAGGCGCTGCGCCAGCACCGGCCAGTCGTCGCAAAAGCGGGAGGCCGAAGCTGCGTCGGCCAAATGCACGATCAGGGGATGGTCGGCCGGACGGCCCTTGGCCTGGAATATCCGCGCCACTGCTGCATCGTCATCGGCACGCGCACCCAGACCGTAGACCGTCTCGGTCGGGAACGCGACCAGCTCACCGGCGGCCAGCGCATCGGCGCAGGCGGCGATCGCCAGCGGGTCGTGTCCATCGAGCACAGGATTCAAGCGATCAATCGCCTCAAAACGCGGGCAGACCGAGCACGGCTGCCGCCTCGAGCGCGACACGGCGCGCCTCGGCAGCGCTGACAGCGGTCACCGTGAGATGGCCCATCTTGCGCGCAGGTCGGGGTGTGGTCTTGCCGTACAGGTGCAAATGCACACCCGGCAGCGCCAGCACCCGCGCCCAGTCCGGCTCGCGAAGGGTGTCCGGCGCGCTGGTATCGGCGGGAAACCACAGGTCGCCCAGCAAGTTGAGCATCACCGCCGGCGAATGCAGTCGGGGCGCGACCAGCGGCGCGCCGGTCATCGCGCGCACCTGCAAGTCGAACTGCGACAACTCGCAGGCGTCGACGCTGTAGTGGCCCGAGTTGTGCGGACGCGGCGCCATTTCGTTGGCCACCAGACGCCCGTCTTGCAGCACGAAGAACTCGACGCACAGCACACCCACGTAATCGAGTGACGCGGCCACGCGGTGCGCCGCGTCGATCGCCTGCTGCTGCAAAGCGGGCGCGACGTCGGGCGCGGGCACCTGGGTGACGGCCAGGATGCCGTCGCGATGCAGGTTTTGCTGCAGCGGGAAGTGCACGATCTCGCCATCGGCGCTGCGCACCACGATCACGCTGACCTCGTGGGCCAGCGGCAGTCGCTGCTCAAGCACCGCGGACACGCCGCCCAGCGCCGTCCAGGCGACGGCGAGTTCGGCGCGCGTCGCGACGCGTGCCTGGCCCTTGCCGTCGTAGCCCATGCGCGTGGTTTTCAGGATGCCCGGCAGCAGGTGATCGGGCACCGCATCGAGTTGCGCGGCCGTTTCGATCACGGCGTGCGGCGCGCACGGCACCTGGCAATCCGCAAAGTGGCGCTTCTCGGCGGCACGGTCCTGGCACACCGCCACCGCCGCCGCGCCGGGCGACACCGGCCGCTGCGTGGCGAGCGCTTGCAACGCTGCGGCCGGCACGTTTTCGAACTCGGTGGTGATGGCCGCGCAGCGCTGGGCGAGCCGGGCCAAGCCCTGCTCATCGAGGTAGCCGGTTTGCACATGATGGTGTGCGACCTGACCCGCGGGGCTGGCCGGATCGCTGTCGAGAACCGCAGTGAAGTAGCCCATCTGCTGTGCGGCGTGCACGAACATGCGGCCGAGCTGGCCGCCGCCCATGACGCCCAAGGTGGCGCCGGGCGCGATGAAAGCGGTCATGTGAGCTGTGACGTCATCGCGCGGGCCGCGTCGGTCTGGCGCGCGCGATAGGCCTCGAGCCGCAAGCGCAACGCCTCGTCGGCCACGGCGAACATGGCCACCGCGAACAGCGCCGCATTGGCAGCGCCCGCGGTGCCAATGGCGAAGGTGGCCACCGGGATGCCCTTGGGCATCTGGACGATGGAGTGCAGCGAATCGACCCCCTGCAAGTGCCGGCTCGCCACGGGCACGCCGAGCACCGGCACGGTGGTCTTGGCCGCGAGCATGCCGGGCAGGTGCGCTGCGCCGCCGGCACCGGCGATGATGGCCTTGAGGCCCCTCGCGCCAGCCGATTCGGCGTAGGCAAACATGTCGTCGGGCATGCGGTGCGCCGACACCACTCGAGCCTCGAAGGGGATGTCAAACTCGGCGAGAATCTCGGTGGCTGCACGCAGGGTTTCCCAGTCGCTGCTGGACCCCATCACCACCCCCACCACGGCAGGCGCGTTCATGGCCTCGCTCCGTCTTCTGCAAAGCATTCGATTGTAGGCGCCGCTGCCCCCTCAGACGGGTGCGCGCCGCTGCGCCACCAAGCACACCACACGACACCATGATCGACATCACCATCAAGAACCTGCAAGCCGATCTGATCGAAGCCTCGCTCACCGGGCCGGTGCTGCTCGACATCTGGGCACCTTGGTGCGGGCCGTGCAAATCACTCGGGCCCCTGCTCGAAAAACTCGAGGTCGCCTACGCTGGCCGCTTTGCGCTGGCCAAGCTCGACTCGGACGCCGAGCCCGACATCGCCGGGCAGCTCTCGCAGATGTTCGGCGTGCGCAGCATCCCGTTTTGCGTGATGTTCAAGGACGGCCAACCGGTCGACGGGTTCGTGGGCGCGCTGCCTGAAGCCGAGATCCGCGAGTTCCTCGACAAACACGTGCCCTCACCGGAAGAAATGGCCGCCGAAGAAGACGTGGAGGCCGCCGAAGCGCTGCTGGCCGACGGCCACACCGAAGACGCGATTGCCCTGCTGATGGATGCGGTGGCCACCCACCCCGCCAACGACACCGCCCGCTTCGACTGCCTGCGCGCGCTGCTGCTGGCCGGTCGCATCGACGAGGCGCGCGTGCTGTTCGACCCGGTGGCCGGTGCCGTGCTGCCCGACGCACGGCTGGTGGCTTGCGGTCACTGGCTGGCGGCGTGCGAGGCGGCAGTCTCGTCGCGCTCACCCGACGTGCTGGCCGCCGCCCTTGCCGCCAACCGGCGTGACTTCGAGGCCCGCTTCGAACTGGCGCAACTGCACTTTGCCGCCCAGCGCTTCACCGAGGCGATGGACGAACTGCTCGAGATCGTGATGCGCGACAAGGCCTGGAACGGCGAAGCCGCGCGTAAGACCTACGTCGCCGTGCTCGAGGTGATGAGCAAGCCCGCAGCCAAAGCGGAAGCCGCAGCGCCCAAGGGCACGCTCGAGATCGCCGGAAAGATCAACACGACGCCGGCCGATCCGGTGGTCGATCAGTACCGCCGCAAGTTGAGCATGGCGCTGTTCTGAACTGAGGCGCAACCGCCCGATTCAGGGCGTCGGCCGTTCGAGCGCGCGGTTCAGGGTCTCGATGACCGATTGCTGCATGGCGTGCTGTCGCGTCCAATGATCGCTGGCGAGTTGCCGGTGGTGCTGCGCCGCGGCCACGTCATCGAGTGCTGCGAACACCTGCGCGAGCCGGCCGCAGGCCACCGCCAGGTCTTCGACGTACATGCCCGGGTCTATCAGCGCGGCGGCGCCGTCGGCATCGGCGCGCGCGCCGGCCGTGTCACCGGTGCGGAAACGGCACCAGGCCCGATCGGCCAGATGGGCTGCGCGCATGTGCGACAACCCCTGACGCCACGCCTCGTCCAGGTGCGCCGAGTACTGCAGCAGCGCCTTGGCGTGCTCGTTTTGGGCTGAAAGCACCAGCGCACGAAAGATCTGCATGTAGGCGTTTTGCGACACCGTGCCCACCCACTGATCGAAGTTGCACGAGGCGTCGACCCAGGCCTGCGCGCGGCGTGCTTCGTCGGTGTCGGACTCGCCGAGGATGGCCGCGTGCAGCGCGTGATTGCTGCGGTGGCCGGCCATGGTGAAGGTGATGACGCCCAGCGTGGCGTCGTCGGTTTCGGCCATCGCGTGTTCGCGGGCACGCGCGTACCAGGGCTGCGCCAGATCGAGCCGGTTGGCCCAGTGGTAGGCCGAGGCCGCGACCAGCGAGGCACGCGCCTGTGCCGCGTGGTGGTCGGGCGCGGCGAGTTGCAGCGCGGTTGCCAGATGGCGCGCCATCGCGTCCATGTCATCCTGGGTGAAACAGATGTGCGCCAGCCAGGCGGCGCTGAGCGCCTGCAGGTCACGCAGCCCGGCCGCAGCGCTCAGCGCGTGCGCGCGCAGCATCTTGTCGCGCCCGGCCGGCACCCGGCCGTTGTAGTGCTCGACCCAGGCCTCGACCACGCAAATCCACACCGTGACCGGCGCGGCGGGCCGCAAGGCGAACTCGCTGCGCAAGGCAGCCAACTCGGCGTTCACTTCATCGAAAAAACCTAGCCTGGCCAGAAAACCGGCCCGCTCGGCGCGTGCGCAGGCCACATCGACCGGGCGCACTGCCGAGGCCAGCGCGGCATCGAGCCGCGCGAGCATGGGCGATGCCGGGGGTTTCATGCCGTCAGACGCTGCAAGGCCTCGCGGTACCGCTCGGCTGTGTACGCCACCACTTCAGGCGGCAAGGCGGGCGCAGGCGCCTGCTTGTTCCAGGCAGCACCATCGACCACGGCGTGCTCGAGCCAGTCGCGCACGAACTGCTTGTCGTAGCTCGGCGGATTGAGGCCGGCCTGGAACGCCGCCTCGTAGCCCTCGAGCGGCCAGAAGCGCGACGAATCGGGCGTGAGCACCTCGTCCATCAGCGTCAGCGTGCCGGCGTCATCGAGGCCGAATTCGAACTTGGTGTCCGCGATGATGATGCCCTTGGTCAGCGCAAACGCGGCGGCGCTGCGGTAGAGCTCGATGGCCACATCACGCACCTGCACGGCCAATGGCTCGCCGATGATCTCGACCATGCGCTCGAAGGAAATGTTCTCGTCGTGGTCGCCCATGTCGGCCTTGGTGGCCGGCGTGAAGATCGGCTGCGGCAGCTTCGAGGCGTTGGCAAGCCCTTCGGGCAGTTTCACTCCGCACACCTCGCGGTTGTGCTGGTATTCCTTCCAGCCGCTGCCCGCCAGATAGCCGCGCACCACCGCCTCGACGGGCAGCGGCTTGAGCCGCTTGACCAGCATCGAGCGGCCAACCACCTGCGCGCGTTCATCGGGCGCCACCACGCTTTCGGGCGAATCGCCGGTCAGGTGATTGGGCACGATGGATTTCAGGCGCCCAAACCAGAACAGCGCCATCTCGGTGAGCAGCTGACCCTTGCCGGGGATGGGCTCGCCCATCACCACATCGAACGCGCTGAGGCGGTCGCTGGCAATCATCAGCAGACGGTCGTCGCCGACGGCGTAGTTGTCTCGCACCTTGCCGCGCGCCAGCAAAGGCAGCGTGTGCAGGCGGCTTTCAAGCAGGGCAGAAGTCATCGCGCGGTACTTTCGGTTCGGTGCATCAAACGACGGTTTGCGCGAGCTCGCCGTGCGCATAGCGCTGAGCCACCACGGACAAGGTCTGCGGCTTGATCTTCGCGGCCTGGCCTTCGCAGTTGAACTCGAGGTAGCGCTGCTTGCAGATCTGCTTGGCCGCCTCGCGCGCCGGCTTGAGGTAGTCGCGCGGGTCGAACTTGTCGGGGTTTTGCACCATGTACTTGCGGATGGCGGCGGTCATGGCCAGGCGCACGTCGGTGTCGATGTTGATCTTGCGCACACCGAACTTGATGGCCTCCTGGATCTCGCTCACCGGCACGCCGTAGGTCTCGCGCATGTCGCCGCCAAATTCGCGGATGGTGGCCAGCAGGTCCTGCGGCACGCTGGAGCTGCCGTGCATCACCAGGTGGGTGTTCGGGATGCGCTGGTTGATTTCCTTGATGCGGCTGATGGCGAGGATGTCGCCGGTGGGCTTGCGGGTGAACTTGTAGGCGCCGTGGCTGGTGCCAATCGCGATGGCCAACGCGTCGAGCTGGGTGCGCTTGACGAAGTCGGCGGCCTGCTCGGGGTCGGTGAGCAGCTGCTCCATGGTCATCGTGGCGTCGGTGCCGTGGCCGTCTTCCTTGTCGCCCTTCATGGTCTCGAGCGAGCCCAGGCAGCCGAGTTCGCCCTCGACAGTGACGCCCAGCGCATGGGCCATGTCGACCACCTTGCGCGTGACCTCGATGTTGTAGTCGTAGCTGGCGATGGTCTTGCCGTCGGCTTGCAGCGAGCCGTCCATCATCACCGAGCTGAAGCCCAGATCGATCGCGCCCCGGCACACATCGGGGCTTTGGCCGTGGTCCTGGTGCATCACCAGCGGGATGTTCGGCCAGCTTTCCACCGCCGCCTGGATCAGGTGCTTGATGAAGGGCTCGCCGGCGTACTTGCGCGCACCGGCGCTGGCTTGCAGGATCACCGGCGCGCCGACTTCGGCGGCCGCCGACATCACCGCTTGAACCTGCTCGAGGTTGTTCACGTTGAACGCCGGGATGCCGTAGGCATGTTCGGCGGCGTGGTCGAGCAGCTGGCGCATCGAAACGAGAGGCATGGTCAGTTTTTCCTGGGAGATGAATGGGGTGGCGTCGCGCTCGGGCCCTCAGGCCACGCGGCAGATCTTGAGCATGTTGGTGCCGCCGGGGTGGCCCATGGGCTCGCCCACCGTGATCGCGTAGGTGTCGCCCGACTTGAGCACGCCTTGGTCGACCAGCAGCGCCTCGGCCTTGGCCAACGCGTGATCGCGGTCGGTGAAGCTGGGGATCAGCAGCGGGCGCACGTTGCGGTAGAGCGTCATCTTGCGCTGGCTGTTGACCTGCGAGGTGAGCCCGTAGATGGGCACGTGGATGCGGTGACGGCTCATCCACAGCGCGGTCGAGCCGGACTCGGTCAGCGCCAGGATCGCCTTGCAGCCCAGGTGGTAGGCGGCAAACAGCGCGGCCATGGCGATCGACTGGTCGATGCGGCCGAACAGCTTGTTGGTGAAGTCCGCATCGAGCGAGACCTCTTCGGCGCGCTCGGCCTCGATGCAGATCGTGGACATCATTTCGACCGTTTCCACCGGGTACTTGCCCGCCGCCGTCTCGGCGCTGAGCATCACGGCGTCGGTGCCATCGAGCACCGCGTTGGCCACGTCGCTGACCTCGGCGCGCGTGGGCACCGGGTTGACGATCATCGACTCCATCATCTGGGTGGCGGTGATGACGATGCGGTCGAGCTCGCGCGCCATCTTGATCATCTTCTTTTGCAGCGCCGGCACCGTGGCGTTGCCGACCTCCACCGCGAGGTCGCCGCGCGCGACCATGATGCCGTCGCTGGCGCGCAGGATGCTCTCGAGCACGGGGATGGCTTCGCTGCGTTCGATCTTGGCGATCAGCGCGGCCTTGTGACGGGTGGACTCACCGGCCACATTGGCCAACTGGCGAGCCATTTCCATGTCGGTGGCGTTCTTCGGAAAGCTCACCGCAAGGTACTCGCACTTGAAGCTCATCGCGGTCTTGATGTCTTCCATGTCCTTGGCGGTCAGCGCCGGCGCCGTCAGGCCGCCACCGGCCTTGTTGATGCCCTTGTTGTTGGACAACTCTCCGCCCACCACCACGGTGGTGTGGATCTCGGCGCCGCGCACCGCGTCGACGGTGAGCTTGAGCAGTCCGTCGTTGAGCAGCAAGGTGTCGCCGGGGCGCAAATCGCGCGGCAGTTCCTTGTAGTCGAGGCCGACTCGCTCGTTGGTGCCCAGCTCGGTGGTCGCGCCATCAAGGATGAACGTTTGCCCCGGCTCGAGCATCGTCTTGCCGCCCTCGAACTTGCCCACGCGGATCTTCGGGCCCTGCAGGTCGGCCATGATGGCGACCTCCTTGCCCACGCGGCGTGCCACCTCGCGCACCAGCGTGGCGCGGTCGATGTGGTCTTGCGCCGTGCCGTGCGAGAAGTTGAGCCGGACCACGTCGACGCCCGCGCGGATCATGCGCTCGAGAACCTCGGGGGAACTCGATGCCGGGCCGAGGGTGGCGACGATCTTGGTGGCACGGGTCATGGGCGAAATCTCCGGTGTTTCTGACAGGAAGGTGACGGCTCGAACGGCTCGCCCGAGGGCAAGCTAGTGTGCGGTCTCCAGTGCGCGGCGCTCCAGCACCTCGATGGCCGGCAGCACGCGGCCTTCCAGCATCTCCAGGAAGGCACCTCCGCCCGTGCAGATGTAGCTCACACCCGACTCGACGCCGAACTTTGAAATGGCCGCCAGCGTGTCCCCCCCGCCGGCGATGCTGAAGGCGTTCGACTTGGCAATCGCGCGGGCAATGGCTTCGGTGCCATGGGAAAACGCGTCGAACTCGAACACGCCCACCGGACCGTTCCACACGATGGTGCCGGCCGACTCGAGCAGTTGCGCCAGCGCGGCGGCGGTCTGCGGCCCGATGTCGAGGATCATGTCGTCGGCCGCCACGTCGGTGGCCGCCTTGATGGTGGCCGGAGCATCGGCGGCGAATGACTTCGCCGTGACCACGTCGACCGGGATCGGCACATCGGCGCCGCGTGCGCGCATGGACGCGATCACCGCGCGCGCCTGATCCACCAGAGCGGCCTCGGCCAGCGACTTGCCGATCGGCAGGCCTGCGGCGAGCATGAAGGTGTTGGCGATGCCGCCGCCGACGATCAGCCGGTCGACCTTGGCCGACAGCGACTCGAGGATCGTCAGCTTGGTGCTGACCTTGCTGCCGGCCACGATCGCCACCAGCGGACGCTGTGGCTGCGCCATCGCCTTCGTGATGGCGTCGACCTCGCCGGCCAGCAGCGGGCCGGCGCACGCCAGTGGCGCGAAACGCGCCACGCCGTGCGTCGAGGCCTGGGCGCGGTGCGCGGCGCCAAAGGCGTCGTTGACGAAGATGTCGCACAGCGCAGCCATCTTGCGGCTGAGCCCTTCATCGTTCTTGCTTTCGCCCACGTTCAGGCGGCAGTTCTCCAGCATCACCAGTTCGCCCGAGGCGATGGGACGGCCGTCGAGGCTGACGCCATCGACCCAATCACGGATCAACGGCACCACGCGGCCGAGCAACTCACCGACGTGACGAGCCACCGGTGCGAGCGAATCCTCGGGTGTCATCCGCCCCTCGGTGGGCCGGCCCAGGTGCGACGTCACCATGACCGCCGCACCGGCCTGCAGCGCCGCCTCGATGCAGGGCAAGGCCGCACGGATGCGGGTGTCGTCAGTGACGCGGCCATCGGCGTCTTGCGGTACGTTGAAATCGACGCGGATCAGAACCCGCTTGCCGGCCACTTGACGGTCGGCGATCAGGTCGGTGAAAAGGATGGCGTTCATGCAGGGAAAACCTCTCTTGGAGGAAGTTTAAAGGGGGAGAAAGATCAACTTGACCCGTGCGGGTCGGGTCGATGCGCGAGGCCCCGCGGCGGAGCCGAACGACGCTGCCGCGAACGGCCGGTCAATGCGCCTTGGCGGGCTTGGCCGGCTTGACCGGCGGGGCATCTTCCTGAACGGCCTCAGCCTCGCCCGGCTTGCTGCTGACGCCTTGCGCATTCAACTGGGGCGGCACCGGATCGATCTTGTTTTCTCGCATGTAGTCGTTCATGTCGCGCCAGCCTGCAAAGATGGCCGCCTTGTCGGCCTTCTTGTTCAAGGCGTAGCAGTCCTCGATGGCGCGCCCCGCGTGGCGGCAGGCGCCACCGATGGCGTTGCCCTCTGCCAGTCGGGACGCAGCGAGCTTTTCGGGCGACTCGATGCCCAGTTGATCGCAGCCGGCCAGCAACGCTGCGGCTGCCACCAGCGCCCAGATCGCTCGCCGCGGCAGGTCAGTCATGAGGAAAGATGGGGTGAACATGGGACAACAACCTTTCTCTTGACTTCGGCAACCAGCGAGGCAACTTGAACGGCAGGTTCGCCGGGCGCGCCCGATCATGCACCGCGGGGTTCGAAGCACTCGCCAACCAGCGACGTCTGCCCCTGCAGGAACTGCGCCGCATTCAGACGCTTGCCGCCCGCGCGCTGCAACTCGGTCAGCCGCACCGCCCCGCGCCCGCAGGCCACCACGATGCCGTCCGCCGAACCCGAGATCACCGTCCCCACGGGCGCCGATCCCGGCGCCGCCTGAGCTTCGGGGATCGCCCGCCACAATTTCACCGACTCGCCCCGCAGCCTCGACACCGCCCCCGGGGCGGGATTGAAGGCGCGGATGCGCCGCGCGATGGCCTCGGCCTCATCGTTCCAGTCGACGGGCGCCTCGGCCTTGTCGATCTTGCGCGCGTAGGTGACGCCCTCGGCCGGTTGCGGCGTGGCGGTCAAGTCGCCGCACGCCAAGCGATGCAAGGCCTCGACGATCAGTTGGCCGCCCAATTCGGCCAGCCGGTCATGCAGCGTGCCGGTGGTGTCGTCGAACGCGATGTCCATCGTCAGGGTGAGGAGCATCGGCCCGGTGTCGAGACCGGCCTCCATCTGCATCACGGTGATTCCCGTTTGTTCGTCACCGGCTTCTATCGCACGATGGATCGGCGCGGCTCCGCGCCAGCGCGGCAACAACGACGCGTGAATGTTCAGGCAGCCCAGCCGTGGCAGCGACAGCGCCCAGTCGGGAAGGATCAGCCCGTAGGCAGCCACCACCATGACATCGATGCGGGCGGCCACGAGCGACGCGCGCGCCTGATCGGCCTCAGCCGCATGGCGTCCATCAAGCCGCAGCCCGTGGGGCTGGACCACGGGCAAACCCCGCGCCACCGCCCATGCCTTGACGGCCGAAGGCTGCAGTTGTTGCCCGCGCCCTGCCGGGCGATCGGGCTGCGTCAGTACCAGCGGGATCTCGAACCCATCGGCGTGCAGCGCAGCCAACGCCACCCGTGCGAATTCGGGCGTTCCGGCAAAGGCCAGCCTCACCCGCGCCCGCCTGTGCAGGCGGCGTCAACGCCCTTCATCTTGGGTCTGCTTGAGCATCTTGGTCTTGATGCGTGTGCGCTTGAGCATGCTGAGGTAGTCGACGAACACCTTGCCACGCAGATGATCCATCTCATGCTGGACGCACTTGGACAGCAGTTCATCCGCATCGAACTCCACGGGTTGCCCCTCGCGGTCGAGCGCGCGAACACGCACGCGTGCGGCTCGCACCACCTTGTCGAAGACCGCGGGAACCGACAGACAACCCTCTTCGCCCACCACCTGCTCGTCGCTCATCGAGAGCAGCTCGGGATTGATCAACACGCGGGGCTCGGTGCGGGATTCGGAGGTGTCCATGACGATCACCTGCTCGTGCACATCCACCTGTGTCGCAGCCAGGCCGATTCCATCGGCCCCGTACATGGTCTCGATCATGTCGCTGACCAGCACGCGGATGCGTTCATCCACGTGGGTCACCGGCTTGGCAACGGTTTTCAGCCGCGGGTCGGGGTAGCGAAGAATGGTGAGCTTGGTCATGGAAGGCGAATCCGCGGGCGCCCTGACGACACGGCATCACGGGGCTTCAAATCGACACACGAAAATCGTGCCTCACGGGTAGACAATGAGGCTCCGCTTTCGTAACGGCATCGGGGGTTCAGGGGGAAAATCTCTGCAATCAAGTGTCGATTTTCGCTGAATTTCCGGCCTCATTGGCCGATACGGTTCGGTGAGCATTCGGCATCCCTGCTCAGGCCAAATCATGGCGCGACGCCCCCAGGCGTCCCGTTGGGAGATTCATTGAATGACGCGTGCCGCTTTTTGTGCCTTTCCATTCCGCCGGCTCGCGCTGGCTGTGTCTTTCATGGCGGCTGTCGCCGCGGGTGGGGCCGCGAGTGCCGCTTCGGCATCAGCACCTGAACTCACCGAACAGCAACGCGGTACCGCCCAAAAAGTGGCGGCAGCTGGCGTGCCACTGTCCGAGTTGACCGCCAATGCGCCCGACTCGTACACCGTGAAGTCGGGCGACACGCTGTGGGGGATTTCCGGCTTGTTCCTGCAGCGCCCTTGGCGCTGGCCCGAGCTGTGGGGGATGAACCTGGAGCAAATCCACAACCCGCACCTGATATTTCCGGGGCAAATTCTCCACCTCGACACGTCCAGCGGGCGCGCTCGACTTCTTGTGGGCAAACCCCTCATCGCCAGCGTCGTCAAGCTTTCCCCGCAGGTGCGCAAGGCAGAGTTGGACACCACAGCCATCGCTTCCATCCCGTTCAACTTGATCGAGCCCTTTCTCAACGAGGCCGTGATTTTCGAGGGCGACTCGCTCAATGGCGCACCACGCATCGTGGCGACTCAGGAAGGGCGCGTACTGCTTTCAAGGGGCGATACGGCTTACGTTCGTGGAGACCGCGGCCGGAACACGGTGTTTCGGATCTTCCGTCAGGCCACGGCGCTGAGGGATCCAGCCACCCATGAGGTGCTCGGTTACGAGGCGCCCTACGTGGGAACGGCAGAGCTGGTGCGCAGGGGTGATGCGCAGACCGACGCCACTGGCAAGGCTGATGTCGTCCCCGACACGTTCCTCGTGACGAGCATCCGCCAGGAGGCTGGTATCGGTGATCGGCTCGCGCCAGTGGTTCCCCATGAGTTTGAGAATTACGCTCCCCACGCCCCACAGGGCGACGTGGCGGGTCAGATCGTGTCGATTTATGGTGATGCCTTGACCGCCGGCCAAAATCAGATCGTGGTGCTGAACCGTGGCGCCGGGGATGGCGTGGAGCGTGGTCACGTGCTCGCCCTGTGGCATGACGGTCGCCGGGAGATCGACTCCACCGATGGCCGCCGAACAATGATGAAATTGCCGGATGAGCGACACGGCGAGTTGTTCGTTTTTCGCGTGTTCAGCCGGATGTCCTACGCATTGATCATGTCCGTCAAGGAGCCGGTCAAGGTGGGCGACCGCTTCACCAAGCCCTGATCTCGCGCGGGAGCGCACGACGTGATCGCGCGTCTGGAGCTGCAGGCCTGGTTGAGGCTGCTCGGGACCCCAGGTGTGGGGCGCGCTCACGCGCGAAGGCTGATCGCAGCCTTCGGGTCGGTGGAGACGGCCGTGGCGGCGCCGCTGGGAGCCCTCCAGGAGTTGGTGGGTAAAGCAGCGTCCGACGCGCTGTCCATCGTCCCCGGCGGGCTGGCCGCAGTGGTCGATGCGACCCTAGCTTGGCAGCGTGACGGCGAGGGCGATTGCCCCCCTCGCGCGATCATTCCCGTCGGGGATCCGCGCTATCCGCGGCAACTGCTCGAGACTGCCGACCCGCCACTGCTGCTATACGCGCAGGGCGCCCTCGATCTGCTCCAGTCTGACACCGCCATCGCCATCGTGGGCAGCCGCAACCCGACACCCCAGGGTGAGCGAACGGCGCATGATTTCGCAAGGAATCTCGGCGATGCGGGTTGGGTGATCGTCTCCGGGCTGGCGCTTGGCGTCGATGCCGCGGCCCACGAAGGCGCACTGGCCAGCGGACAGGGAACGATTGCCGTTGTGGGAACGGGTCTAGACAGGGTCTATCCGAAACGTCACCTCGATCTGGCGCATCGCATTTCACAAGCCGGGCTCTTGCTCAGCGAGTTTCCGCTGGGCACGCCGCCTCTTGCAGCGCACTTCCCTTTGCGCAACCGAGTCATCGCCGGCCTGACCAAGGGCACGCTGGTCGTGGAGGCGGCGCTGCAGTCCGGATCGCTTATCACTGCCCGCCTGGCCACTGAGGCCGGTCGCGAGGTGTTTGCCGTTCCGGGATCGATTCACTCGCCTCAATCTCGTGGCTGTCACGCCCTGATCAAGCAGGGCGCCAAATTGGTCGAAACAGCGCAGGACGTGATGGACGAATTTGAGTTTCAACCGCTCGCGAGAGTCCAGTCACAGCCCCCCTCACAGAGCCCCCACGCCGCAGACACGGATCCTCTGCTTGACGCCATGGGGCACGAGTTGGTGTCTTTGGACGCGCTGGTCGCGCGCACGGGATGGTCGACGCAAACCATCAATGTCAGGCTGCTCGACCTAGAGTTGTCTGGGCGAGTGGCCAGACGGCCGGGGCAGCTTTTTCAGCGAATCGACGCCGCCTGAGCGGGTGCCTTCTGTCAGGGTGCTCCCGCAAACTCCTCGGGTATAGTCAATTCATGTTCGATGTGCTTGTGTACCTGTACGAGAACTATTGGCGGCCGGATGCGTGCCCGGATCAGGCTCGACTGACAAGAAAATTGTCGTCAGTCGGGTTCGAGTCCGACGAAATTCAGGAAGCCTTGTCTTGGCTGGAAGGCTTGGCAGGCGCTGCCGGGTCTTACGTGGGTGAACAAGGCGAATTCAGCCTTCGCGTGTACTCACCCTCCGAGCAAGAACACCTCGGCGAACAGTCGATTGGATTCATCAGCTTCCTCGAATCGGCCGGTGTGCTGCCGCCGCCGATGCGCGAGATGGTCATTGATCGTGCCAGCGTCATCCCAGGCGGTCCGTTGGATCTGGAAGACTTGAAGATCATCGTGCTGATGGTCTTTTGGAGCCTCGGGGAAGAGCCTGACGCACTGATCCTCGACGAATTGTTCGTCGACGAGGAAGACCGCCTGATCCACTGAGACACAGCAACAGGAAAACCGCCCAAAGGTGGCCTCCTGTTGCCATATGTGCACGACATCGGCGGGTCAATCGAGCAGTCGGCCGGGGTTTTCCTCGAGCTTGGCCAGCGCGCTGCGCGTGGCCCGCGCCATCAGCGATTCGTCTTGAACGGGCACCAGCAGCCCTGCCTGCAGGAATGCCGCCAAACGCTGCTGCTGGAACAAGATGGCGCGGCCTTGGGACGAGACAAACAGCGTGAGTTGCCTGTGCATGCCACGCCACGCGAGCTGGACCGGGTCATTGCGGTTTCGATAATCCAGCATGAACCAACTCCCGGCCTGCAGTTCGCGCGCCCAGGCAGTCATCGCTGGAGTTGGCGTGGAGCCCCCGCTCGCGACGACTTCAAGATCGCCACTTTCATGCGCCGATAAATCAAGAACCAACGACTCGTCGATCTCCAGATCATCTGCATCAGGCAAAAGCTCCTCGAGCGTCTCAAGGCGTGCCAACAACTGATCCAGTCGGTCCTTTGTGATCAACACCGTGCGAGCTGTGAAGGCGGCTGCCAGCGACTGATTGAGGTGCTGAATGTGCTCATCCTGTTCGGCGCGCCCCACGCCGGAGCTGGCCATGCCCTCACGCAGGACTTTCAGCAGCGGCGGCAGCCGGCGGATCACATCGGCA
The DNA here is from genome assembly GCA_947451035.1 of Burkholderiales bacterium. Lineage (GTDB taxonomy): Bacteria > Pseudomonadota > Gammaproteobacteria > Burkholderiales > Burkholderiaceae_C > PBB1. The sequence goes on along the minus strand of CANFXR010000017.1, from coordinate 20,514 downwards.
CGCTCTTCATGAGACACCTTCGCGCTGGCCGACCAGATCAAATCCGCCGCGGTTCGCTTCATCACCTTGATGTCTTCGCTGTGCAGTCCGGACTTCACCGCCGTCATCGCCAACACGTCGGCCCAGACGTGGAACAAGAACTCACTCACCCCCTCCTGAACAGGAACCTCGTTGAGCATCTTGCGCAACTCGATCGTGAACTGGATGGCCAGAGTCTCGCGCTGTTCGACCTGCTCAGCCAAGGAGACCCCCTTGCGGGAGGCCTCGTTTTCGTTCTTGAAGTAGTTTTCCAAGAAGCGCTCAAATTCGGTCAAGACCGTCTGGAAAACACGGCTGCCCGTGTCGGGATAGGCCTCAACCACCTGCACCACTCTCTTGATTTCTTTCTCGACCGCACCGCCTGCAAGTTGGCTGTTGTTCGAATCAAACCCCATGACGCAGGCGCCCATAGAGTCGATCAGCCGCTTCGCCGGATGGTCGAGGCTTGCGAAAAAATCAGGCTCGCCGACCGCCACCCGCAGCACCGGCATCTGCAGCCGAGCGAACCAGACCCGTACCGCAGCTGGAATGCGATCCTCGGTCAGGATGCTCTGAAACAAGAGGGCGACGACCTCGATGGTGGCGCGCTCATCAGCAGTTGATGCTGACGACTTCAGCCCACGCTGGTGCTCACGCAATTCGTCAAGCAAGGCAGACGTGCCCTGAGCGGCTCCTGGTTGCCCGGCTTGCTCTACCGAGGCCAGACGACCCGCGATGTCCTGCTGCACACGAGTGATGGCAGCATCGAGATTGGCTGAGACTGGAATGGTCTTTGCCGAGGACGACTCCGCTGCGTGCCGCCCAATCAACCGACTCAGCCGGCCTAGCACGGCTTCGACATGGGCACCACCACCCTCGAGAGCCACCTCTGCGGTGTGAGGCATCAAGCGCGTGTCCTGATCCATCCCGTGAAGGTGTCTCGGCGCCGACATGCCGCCGTGCGAAAAGCCAGTTTCGTTTGAGGCTGCATCCCCCGATCTGACAGTGGCACCGGTTTTCTCAGGAGCGCGCCGGATCAATGGCCGCAGGTCGATCTCTGGCAGTACCCCCTGAGCGATCAGAAGGACATTGGCCTCGTGATAAGCCTCAGCGCTAAAGTGGGCAAACTCGTCGTCCAACACGCCTTGGAGTGTGCGCCAGGTGCCGTGATTGAGGCCTGCGGCGCGCCAAGTACCCACCGCGATGCGAGCCAGAACTTCAGGCCGCAAGATGTCGTTCACATCGACTTCTTCGCGCCCTTCGAGCAAGACGATCCGCAAGCGCAGATCATTGAACTCCCAGGAAGCCCGTTCCTTGATGGCCAAAGCCAATCTTGAACTGAGGATCTCGGCTTCAATGGTCTCGTTGTCGACGAGACTGAAACTCGGCCGACCGCCATGAGCCGGCAAGTTCGCGGACATTGCGGGCGGCACCAACCAATCGGACGAGGCCGTGCGCAAAACCGTCTCCACACCTTGCAGCCAGAAGGCCGACCCACCCTTGAAGTCATCTTCGGCGCTGCGCCGAAGCGCCATCGTCTGTGGCGAGGCCAACTCCTCTACCAGCCGCCGCGCGGCTTGAGCAACCGACCGGGTCACGGCCGGCAGACCGCTGAGCAATACGTCGAGAAAAAGACGGCGCGATCTGGCCGCAATGGCCCTAGCGTTTGAGTCAGAACCCATCACGCTGGAGTTCCACGGGCTAGACAACAGCCCCGGCGTTGGGGTCGTCGGGGTCCATTTCCCTGCCTGTTGGCTTGATCAAGTCTTCACGCTTGACCCCCAACCACATGGCGATCGCCGCAGCCACGAACACGGATGAATAGATGCCGAACAAGATGCCAATGGTCAACGCCACCGCAAAGTAGTGCAGCGTTGGTCCCCCAAAAATAAGCATCGATATCACCATCATCAGGGTACAGCCGTGGGTGATGATCGTGCGGCTGATGGTGCTGGTGATGGCGTGGTCAATAACCTGCTGCGTGTTGAGTTTGCGGTACTTGCGGAATGCCTCCCGAATCCGGTCAAAGATTACCACCGACTCGTTGACGGAGTACCCGAGGACCGCAAGCACGGCAGCCAGCACCGAGAGGGAAAATTCCCACTGAAAAAACGCAAAGAAGCCAACGATGATGATCACATCGTGAAGGTTTGCGATGATGCCGGCAACCGAGAACTTCCACTCAAAGCGCAGGGCCAAGTACATCATGATGCCGGCGATCGTGACCGCGAGCGCAAGAGCTCCATCGCGAGCCAACTCAGAGCCGACCGACGGCCCGACAAACTCACTGCGTTGAAGCCTGACCTTTTCGGCTCCAACATCCCCGCAAACAGGCCCACTGGCCTCAATGCCCTTGTCAGACTTGACTTGCTGTGTGCTGACTGAACTTCCCTCAGCCTTGCATAGTTCGCCAAACACTCGGCCCACCATGTCGGCCTGCTTGATGTCGGATCGCGCCGGCAAGCGAATCAGGACATCGCGAGATGTGCCAAAGTTCTGTACCTGCACTTCACCGAACTGCAAGGACTCAACGGTTGTGCGAACGCGGTCGATTTCTGCCGGCTGCGAGTACGCCACCTCGATGACCGTGCCACCGGTGAACTCGATCGAAAAATGGAGCCCGCGGTTCGCGATGAAAAATACCGCGGCCATGAATGTCAGCGCAGAAATCGCATTGAGCACCAAGGCGTGCCGCATGAAGGGGATGTCGCGCCGAATCCTGAAGAATTCCATGTGTATTCCTTGTGCTACGACGGTACGTCAGAAGGCGAACAACACAATCAGGTCTTGGCGACCGTCTGCGGGGCAGGCTGCCAAACCTGTCCTATGGAAACGCCCTTGAGCTTTTTCTGCCGCCCATACCAGAGGTTTACCAGTCCGCGGGAGAACACCACCGCAGAGAACATCGAGGTCAGGATACCCAGGCAGTGGACAACTGCGAAGCCTCGCACAGGCCCAGAGCCGAAAGCCAATAGCGACAACCCAGCGATCAGTGTGGTGACGTTCGAATCAAGAATCGTAGTGAAAGCACGCTCGTAGCCGTTGTGAATCGCCGACTGCGGCGATGAGCCATTGCGCAACTCCTCGCGAACTCTTTCATTGATCAAGACATTCGCATCAATCGCCATCCCCAAGGTCAACGCGATCGCTGCCATTCCTGGCAACGTCAAACTGGCCTGCAACATGGACAGCACCGACACAAGCAGCAAAAGGTTGAACCCCAGCGCCAACGTCGAGATCGTTCCAAAAAGCATGTAGTAGGCACACATGAAAATAGCAATCGCCGCGAACCCGTAGAGCACGCTGTCGAAGCCCTTGGCAATGTTTTCGGCGCCCAGGCTTGGGCCAATGGTGCGCTCCTCGATGATCTCCATCGGCGCAGCCAGCGACCCTGAACGCAACAACAATGCGGTGTCCGCGGCCTCCGTCGAGCTCATCCGTCCAGAAATCTGCACCCGACCACCAGCGATTTCCGCGCGAATCACAGGCGCCGTGATCACCTCGCCCTTTCCTTTCTCGAACAAAAGGATCGCCATTCTCTTGCCAATATTGTCTCGGGTGACATCCTTGAAGATACGCGCGCCCTTGGCATCAAGCGTGAGGTTGACGGTTGGCTCTTGGGTCTGGGAATCAAACCCTGTTTGAGCATCCGTGAGGTTCTCTCCGGTCAAAATCACTTGCCGCTTAACGATCACAGGCCGGCTGTTGCGCTCGGTGTACCGCTCCGCGCCGAAAGGCACGGGCCCTGTGCCCCCTGCCGCGGCGGCCGCCTCAATGCTCTCGTCAACCATTCGGACTTCAAGGGTGGCCGTGCGGCCAATGATGTCCTTGGCCTTGGCAGTGTCCTGAACACCAGGGAGTTGAACCACCACTCGATCGGAGCCCTGTTGCTGGATCACAGGCTCGGACACCCCAAGCTCGTTGACGCGATTGTGCAAAGTCGTGATGTTCTGCTTGACTGCTGCTTCTTGTACCCGCTTGGCCACCTCGGACTTCAGGATGCCAGACAGTTTGACCTGATCGCCGTCTTGCGACTCGGTCCATTGAAGGTCCCGTAACTCCTCACCTAGAACCTTGCGTGCAGCCAGAAGAGCGGTTTGGTCGCGGAAACGAACCACCACCGTCTCGTCTTCCCGGGAGATGCCCGCGTGCCGAACATTCTGATCACGCAGCAACAGTCGGCAATCACCCGCTAGGGATTCCGCCTTCTTCGTGATGGCTGACTTCATGTCGACCTGCATCAAAAAATGCACACCTCCACGCAAGTCCAGCCCGAGCGACATCGGGAGCGCCCTCAGCGAAGTCAGCCACGATGGCGACCGCGACAACAAATTCAAGGCGATGATGTAACTGGGGTCGCTCAGATCAGGATTCAATCCCTTGGCGATAGCGTCCTTCGCCCGGATTTGCAGGTCGGTGTCACTGAAGCGCGCCTTGACTGAATTGCCGTCAAACAGCACGAACTCAGCCCGCAAGCCCGCAACCTCCAGTACCTGCTGAACCCGAACGACCAGAGAAGCATCCACCTTCACGGTCGCGCGGGCGCTACTGACCTGAACCGCTGGTGCCTCGCCAAATAAATTTGGCAAGGTGTAGATCACGCCAACAAGCAAAGCGACCAGCAAGATCGCATATTTCCAGAGGGGGTAGCGGTTCATGACACCTTCCTGCCTGTCCGATGTTGCACAAACTCAGCCCGACGCCCGGCCCAGCCAGACATTCAACCAATTTACTTGAAGGTGCCTTTCGGCAGGACTTGAACTACCGACGAGCGCTGGACTTGAACGTCGACGCCGGTCGCAACCTCCACGCCCACATAGGTTTCACCGACCTTCGACACCCGGCCAAGGAGACCGCCGGCGATGATCACCTCGTCGCCCTTGGTTAGCCCCTCAACCATCATCTTGTGATCCTTTTGCCTCTTCATTTGCGGGCGAATCATCACAAAGTAAAGCACCACGAACATCAGAACCAAGGGCAACATCGACCCCAAACTCCCGAACATGTCCGGAGCGGCCGCACCAACAGGCGCCACCTGCGCAAAGGCTTCAGAAATAAACATGAGGATACCCCCCTAAAGTGCGGTGAAACCACCGCAGTCAAATCGCCAAACACTAAGGTGAAGCCACAACGGCCAACCAACGAATAATGCCTCAAGAGAAATCGATTGGAAAAAACACGATCCACAGCATTCTCGAACATAATCGAACAAAAAAAAGCCGACTAATGCCGGCATTTTTTAAACTTATGGTTGCGGGGGCAGGATTTGAACCTACGACCTTTGGGTTATGAGCCCAACGAGCTACCAGACTGCTCCACCCCGCGACAGGAATCGAATCATAACACGATCTCACCATCCCGCACAGCTCCTATGCAGCAAAGGTCAGTCTAAATCACTCCGGCGTGCCCTCGCCAGACACATCATCCCGGTCCACCAACTCTACGAAAGCCATTGGAGCGTTATCGCCAACTCGGAACCCCATCTTCAGTATGCGGGTGTAACCACCAGGTCTTGCCTGGTACCGAGGACCGAGCACATTGAAAAGCTTGGCAACGACCTCCCGGTCGCGAGTCCGGTCAAAAGCAAGCCGGCGATTGGCCAGCGACGGCACCTTGGCCAAGGTGATCAACGGCTCAACCACGCGACGCAATTCCTTCGCCTTCGGCACCGTCGTCTTGATCGCCTCGTGCTGGATCAAAGAGTTGCACATGTTGCGCAACATTGCGAGGCGGTGCTCAGAGGTACGATTGAGCTTACGAAGCCCGTGACGGTGACGCATGGTGCTGATCCTTTTCTAATTAATAACCGCTAGCCGTACAAGGTACTGCGGTGTGCACCGGGCTACCGGAAGAGGCAGCCCACAAACCAACTATTCTCTAGTCCGAAACCTCAACCTCAGCGCTTATCCAAGCCCTGTGGAGGCCAGTTCTCCAGGCGGGCACCCAAAGTGAGGCCACGAGACGCTAACACTTCCTTAATCTCATTGAGCGATTTACGCCCTAAATTTGGTGTCTTGAGAAGCTCCGTTTCGGTTCTCTGAATCAAATCGCCGATGTAATAGATATTTTCAGCCTTCAAACAATTGGCAGAGCGCACCGTAAGCTCAAGCTCATCCACCGGGCGCAACAATATTGGATCAAACTGAGTATTTCTACTTTGTGGCTCGTTGAAAGCAGCGATTTCGCTGCTTTCCAACTGCGCAAACACCGCCAACTGCTCCACCAGAATCTTCGCCGAGGCTCGAATCGCCTCCTCAGGCGAAATCGCGCCGTTGGTATTTATCTCCATCACCAACTTATCAAGATCGGTGCGCTGCTCGACGCGTGCACTTTCAACTGTATAACTAACCCTAGAAACTGGCGAAAACGACGCATCAAGCACGATTCGGCCGATAGACTTCGATGACTCCTCACCGAATCGTCGAATATTTCCTGGGACGTATCCACGACCCTTCTCGACCTTGATCTGCATATCAAGTTTGCCACCATGGGACAAATTGGCGATCACGTGATTCGGATTAATAATCTCTACATCGTGAGGTGCTTGAATATCAGCTGCAGTGACGGGGCCCTCGCCATCCTTACGCAGCACCAAGGTGACTTCGTCACGGCTATGTAGCCGAAAGACAACGCCCTTCAGGTTCAGCATGATGTGAACAACATCTTCCTGAACGCCATCAATCGTCGAGTACTCGTGCAGAACTCCCGCAATCGTCACCTCGGTTGGAGCGTAACCAACCATAGACGACAGCAGAACGCGTCTCAGAGCGTTCCCCAGCGTGTGGCCATAGCCCCGCTCGAAAGGCTCGAGCGTCACCTTGGCGCGATTGAGGCCGAGTGGTTCTACGTTAATGGCTTTGGGCTTGAGCAAATTCGTTTGCATGCAGTCTTTCTTTCAATACCCTCGGCTCATTACGCCGATAAGGCTGATGAGCCCACCGCAGTTCCTGAATCTCAAGAGCAGCGATCGCGGGCGATACCAAGGTTGACCCCTGCCTTAGACCATACGGTCGAAACAGGAGCGATCAACAAGAAGATCAGCGTGAATAAAGCTCTACGATCAACGCCTCTTTGACATCCGCAGCGAATTCATCACGATCGGGAGTTTTCTTGAAAACCCCCTCCATTTTAGCGGCATCGACCTGAACCCAAGCAGGCATCCCAATGGACTCCGCGAGCTTAAGGGAGTCCGCTATCCGCAATTGCTTCTTCGCCTTTTCACGTACGGAGACCGCATCGCCAACCTTTACCATGAACGACGCGATATTAACAACACCACCGTTCACCGTAATCGACTTATGGGATACCAATTGGCGAGCTTCGGCGCGTGTTGACCCAAAGCCCATCCGATAAACCACATTATCCAAGCGCGACTCGAGCAACATCAACAGCGTAGCCCCGGTATTACCTTTGCGGCGTTCCGCCTCTGCAAAGTAGCGCCGAAACTGTCTCTCGAGGATGCCGTACATCCGCTTAACTTTTTGTTTTTCACGAAGCTGCAGACCATAGTCCGAAGTGCGTGACCCGGAGGTACGCCCATGCTGCCCAGGCTTACTATCGAACTTCGACTTGTCCCCGATAGGACGACGTGCGCTCTTCAGAAAGAGGTCCGTACCTTCCCTGCGCGACAATTTTGCTTTGGGACCTAGATAACGTGCCACGTTGTTTCCTTATTTAAATCTGACGCATGCCTTTGAGGCTTGCGCAAGTCTGGCGAGTGTTTTTTTAGGCGCTCAGACAAGTGGACTTGATGCGACCGCCGGAAATCCGGCGGCACCCCAATAAAATACTAGCGGCGATCCTGAGACCCCACCAAACCAACAAACTCTCTCAGATCCGACGGCGCTTTTGAGGGCGGCAACCGTTGTGTGGAACTGGAGTCACATCCGAGATCAGGTTAATACGAATCCCCAGCGATGCAAGCGCCCGAACCGACGACTCGCGACCGGGACCTGGGCCCTTGATCCGAACGTCCAGATTCTTGATCCCTTGCTCCTGCGCTGCCCGTCCAGCGACTTCGGCGGCCACTTGAGCGGCAAATGGCGTACTCTTCCGAGAACCTTTGAAACCCTGCCCGCCGCTAGAGGCCCATGACAGTGCCCCGCCTTGACGGTCAGTGATCGTAATAATGGTGTTGTTAAACGACGCATGTACATGCGCAATCCCGTCAGCAACGTTCTTACGGACTTTCTTGCGTACACGCTGTGCAGCTGTATTGGGTGCTTTAGCCATATAGATTCTTTCTAATACCTACGAGATCAAGTGCCTGTTACCGGCAAACGACAGTTCACTTCTTAACGACAGCGCCCGACTTACGAGGGCCCTTGCGCGTACGGGCATTCGTCTTCGTCCTCTGGCCGCGCACAGGCAAACCGCGCCTATGACGCAAGCCACGGTAACAACCCAGGTCCATCAATCTCTTGATATTGATCGACATTTCGCGGCGAAGATCGCCCTCAATCGTCAACCGACCGATCTCTTCGCGAAGGCGCTCTAGATCAGTATCAGTGAGATCCTTGATCTTGCGATCAAAGGGCACGCCACTATTGATACAGAGTTTCTGTGCGGTGGTTCTACCCACACCGTAGATCGAAGTGAGCCCGATCTCAGCGTGCTTATGCGGCGGAATATTGATACCAGCGATACGTGCCATGGTTTCCCTCTAATAATCTATGTGCGGCCGGAGTTAACCCTGGCGCTGCTTGTGCCGCGGATCGGTACAAATAACCCGAACGACACCTTTACGCCGAATGACCTTACAGTTACGGCACATCTTCTTAACCGAAGCAGCAACTTTCATCAAATTCTCCAAGGCCCTGACGGACCGCGATTTACATACCAACCAATGCCACAAACCCACACTGGTTTACTTTGCCCGAAACACAATCCGCGCGCGACTCAAATCATAAGGCGTCAACTCAACGGTGACTTTATCTCCGGGCAATATGCGAATATAATGCATTCGCATTTTTCCAGAAATATGACCCAGTACTATATGGCCGTTCTCGAGCTTTACCCGAAAGGTCGCGTTAGGAAGATTCTCTAGAATCTCCCCCTGCATCTGAATTACATCATCTTTCGACATGCGGCCCAAACATTATCCAGGTCTCCAAGCATCGGCCAACCGCCAGACTGCTCAACCGGGTTTAAAACTCGACTTTTTAAGCAGAGATTCATATTGCTGACTCTGCACATAACTTTGCACCTGAGCCCAAAAATCCATTGTTACCACGACGATAATTAGGAGCGAGGTGCCACCAAAGTAGAAAGGCACGTTGTACTTGAGCACCAAAAACTCCGGCAAGAGGCACACTATAGTAATGTAGAGCGCGCCAGCCAAAGTGAGCCTCGAAAGGATTTTATCAATGTGACGTGCCGTCTGGTCACCGGGGCGAATTCCGGGAATAAACGCCCCGCTCTTCTTGAGGTTATCTGCCGTCTCTCGACTGTTAAAGACCAAGGCCGTGTAAAAGAAGCAAAAGAAGACGATTGCGGTAGCGTACAAAAGTACATATATTGGCTGGCCAGGTGACAGCAATCCCGCCATATCTTTCAACCAGCGCAGGCCGTCCCCGGTAGCGAACCACCCGACCACGGTTGCCGGCAAAAGAATAATCGATGAAGCGAAGATTGGGGGGATAACACCCGACATATTCAGCTTCAACGGCAAATGAGACGACTGCCCCCCATACACCTTATTGCCGACCTGCCTCTTGGCATAATTTACCAAGATCTTCCGCTGCCCACGCTCAACGAATACAACGAAAAACGTTACGAGCACAACCACCGTCAGAATAAACAGACAAGCCCCATAACTCATTGAACCCGTGCGAACCAACTCGAACAGACCGCCGATCGCCCCCGGCAGACCGGCAGCGATTCCAGAGAATATAAGAATTGAAATGCCATTACCCAACCCTCGCTCTGTGATCTGCTCCCCGAGCCACATCAAAAACATCGTCCCAGCGACTAGGCTTACGACAGCAGTGACTCGAAACCCGAACCCCGGGAATATAACAAGTCCAAGCGAACCCTCAAGGGCAATCGCAATTCCCGCCGACTGGAAAAGAGCCAAACCAAGCGTCCCGTACCGCGTGTACTGAGTTATTTTCCTCCGCCCACCTTCGCCCTCCTTCTTTAAGGACTCCAGGGCTGGCACCACATAAGTCATCAACTGCATAATGATCGATGCAGAGATATATGGCATTATTCCAAGCGCGAAGATAGAGAAGCGTGATAACGCACCCCCGGAGAACATATTGAACAAGCTCAATATCCCTCCCTGCTGGCCCTTGAACAACTGGGCCAGCTGCCCCGGATCTATTCCGGGGACGGGTACGTGAGACCCAATACGATAAACAACCAGCGCAAGAAGAAGAAACGTCAATCGCTTACGCAGATCGCCAAACCGCCCTCCCTTAGCCAACTGATTCGAATCACGAGCCACAGTAAGTCTCTATTACTTTAAACAGACAAGCCTTAAGAAACCGAACCGCCAAGCGCTTCAATAGCCTGCTTCGCTCCCGCCGTCACGCCAACTCCACGCAGACTGACCGACCTAGTCAATACACCAGTCTTGATTACCTTAACAACCCTGGCAATCTCGCTGACCAAGCCCGACTGTTTCAAGACCAAAAGGTCGACATCAGAGACGCCCAATCGATCCAAATCCGTCAAATTAACCTCAGCGTTGTACTTCAGCAAGGCAGACTTAAAGCCACGCTTCGGGAGCCTGCGCTGGAGCGGCATCTGCCCGCCTTCGAAACCGACCTTATGGTAGCCGCCAGCCCTTGACTTCTGCCCCTTGTGCCCGCGGCCCGCGGTCTTTCCAAGGCCAGAACCAATCCCTCGACCGACACGACGGCGATCGCGCTTGGAGCCGGTAGCCGGCTTGATGTTATTCAATTCCATAATTCTGGTCCGATCACGCTCAAAGAACCTTGAGCAAATAAGAGATCTTGTTAATCATTCCGCGGACAGCAGGAGTGTCTTCTAGCGTCGATTGACTATTCAGCTTGTGCAGGCCAAGGCCACGAACCGTCGCGCGGTGAGATTCACGCGTCCCCGCGATACTTTTGACCAACTTAATAGTTACCGTTTGTTTTTCACTCATTTCAGATTCTCCGATCCGCAATCAATTGAAGATTTCTTCAATCGTCAACCCACGCTTTGCGGCAATCTCAGCTGGGGTATTGGTGTGCTTCAAGGCATCTAGCGTGGCGCGAACCAAGTTATATGGATTGGAGGACCCAAGGCTTTTGCACACAATGTCCGTGACGCCCATCACCTCGAAGACCGCTCGCATAGGTCCGCCTGCAATGATCCCCGTACCAGCTGGCGCAGGAGCCATCAACACATGCGAAGCGCCGTGTTCTCCGACCACCTTGTGATGAATCGAGCCATTTTTCAATGACACCTTCACCATATTTCGCCGGGCTGCTTCCATGGCCTTTTGAACGGCCACTGGGACTTCCTTGGCCTTACCCTTGCCCATACCGATGCGGCCATCACCATCACCCACGACCGTCAGCGCCGCAAAACTTAGTGTTCTGCCACCCTTGACGACCTTCGTGACGCGATTTACCGCAATCATTTTCTCCTTAAGGCCATCGTCATTGCCTTCAGTTTGAGCACGAGCTTGAAACTTTGCCATTTTCGAATTCCTCGCTTAGAACTGTAGGCCGGCTTCCCGGGCGGCATCAGCCAAGGCCTTAACGCGCCCGTGATACGCAAAACCGGAACGGTCAAAAGCGACCTTCTCAATCCCAACGAGCCTCGCCTTTTCCGCCACTCTTTTCCCAACGATCGCTGCGGCGTTCACATTTCCGCCTGATCCGGACTCACCCAACTCCTTGCGAATATCGGCCTCAAGTGTCGAAGCGCTCACCAGCACCCTGGAACCGTCATCAGACATCACTGTTGCGTAGATGTGTGAATTGGTTCTAAACACCGACAATCGCACCACTCGCTGGCGAGCGATTCTCGTCCGGGTCTGCCGTGAGCGTCGAACACGCTGATCTTTTTTATTCAACATGACATCCGCCCCTTACTTTTTCTTCGTTTCTTTGATCGTAATCTTTTCGCCGACGTACCTGATACCCTTGCCCTTATATGGCTCCGGTGGACGTATCGCACGAATTTCAGCAGCAATCTGACCCACCACTTGGCGGTCGGAGCCTTTGATCACGATCTCTGTTTGAGTTGGACACTCAACCGTCACGCCGCTTGGCATGTCTTTACCAACCGGGTGGGAAAATCCAATTTGCAAGTTCAACTTGCTTCCAGCAGCCTGCGCACGGAAACCGACTCCAACAAGGCTAAGTTTCTTTTCGAAACCCTTGCTGACACCACTGACCATGTTTGCCACCAAGGCCCTCATGGTCCCGGACATGGAGTCCGCAGCAGTACTGCCATCTGCCGGAGAAAAATCCAATTTTCCGGCCGTGTTAGTTATGGTTACCAAAGAGTTTGCTGGACGAACCAACACCCCAAGCGCACCCGCCACTTTGATCTGCCCCCGTGTAACCTCTACTGCAACACCGGAAGGTAGGTTGACCGGCATTTTTCCAACTCTGGACATGCTGATTTCCCCCTTAAGCGACGTAGCAAAGAACTTCACCACCGACACCGACTTGTCGGGCCTTGCGGTCAGTCATGACACCCATGGGCGTTGTGACAATTGCCACCCCGAGTCCATTTTTGACATTCGGAATCTCGTGCCGCCCCTTGTACACACGAAGCCCCGGGCGACTCACTCGCTCGATGTGTTCGATCACAGGCTTTCCTGCGTAGTACTTCAAGGAAATCTGCAACTGTGGCTTGCCATCAGCCGCCATAACCGCAAAGCCGTCAACATAGCCCTCGTCTTTTAGCACCTGTGCAATGGCCACCTTCAACTTTGACGATGGCATCGACACCGACGGCTTCTCAACCATCTGCGCGTTACGGATTCGCGTCAACATGTCGGCGATAGGGTCGCTCATACTCATACGATATTCTCCTGATCAGCCAGCCGATTACCAGCTAGCCTTGATAACGCCGGGAATGTCACCCTTGAAAGCCAGCTCTCGAATCTTGTTTCGACCCAAACCAAACTTTCGGAATGTTCCGCGAGGCCGGCCCGTCAATGCGCAACGATTTCGCTGGCGAGTGGGATACGAATTCCGCGGCAACTTCTGCAACTCAAGACGAGCTGCGTAGCGCTCCTCATCAGACTTTTTCGCGTCGTTGGCGATGCCTTTGAACTCTGCGTATTTCTTCGCATATTTTGCAGCGAGCTGCTCACGCTTCAGTTCACGCTGGATGAGAGATACTTTTGCCACAATCAGCCTCAGTTCTTGAAGGGGAATTTAAATGCCGCAAGCAAAGCCTTGCACTCATCATCACTTTTGGCTGTCGTGGTAATACTAATATTGAGTCCGCGCAGAGTATCCACCTTGTCGTAATCGACTTCGGGGAAAATAATCTGCTCTTTCACACCAATGTTGTAATTTCCGCGGCCGTCGAAGGAACGTCCGGAAATCCCACGGAAATCTCGCACCCGCGGAAGCGCCACGGTCACAAAGCGATCCAGGAATTCATACATTTGAACCCCCCTCAGAGTGACCATACAACCAATAGGAACACCATCGCGAATCTTGAATCCAGCAATGGCCTTCTTTGACTTGGTAACTACCGGCTTTTGCCCGGCAATTTTTGTCATGTCGCTAACAGCGTGCTCCATCACTTTTTTGTCCGATACCGCCTCGCTTACACCCATGTTGAGGGTGATTTTGGTGATTCGAGGTACCTGCATCGGCGACTGATAGCCGAATTTAGCAATCAGCCCGGGAGCAATAACGTCCCGGTAAATGACTTGCAAACGAGCTGGTTGTTGTTGTTGCGCCATATCTGACCCTTAAACCTTAATTTCTTCACCGCTAGATCGGAAAATGCGGACCTTCTTGCCATCAGCAAGAAGCTTGACACCCACACGATCCGCCCCGCCCGAAGTGGGGTTGAAGATAGCGACGTTTGACTGGTGTATCGGCATCGTCTTTTCCACGATGCCGCCGGTCACGCCCTTCATCGGATTCGGCTTGACATGCTTCTTCACCATATTGACACCCTCAACCGAGATGTGGTCAACGTCGATCCGGGAAGCCACGATGCCGCGCTTACCCTTGTCACGGCCAGTCAAAACCACGACCTGATCACCCTTGCGAATCTTGTTCATCAGCTAGCTCCTACCGGCTCTTAAAGTACTTCGGGAGCGAGAGACACGATCTTCATGAATCGCTCTGTGCGCAGCTCACGCGTAACCGGACCAAAGATTCGCGTTCCAATGGGCTCCAACTTGGCATTCAACAAGACAGCAGCATTGCCATCGAATTTGACCAATGAGCCATCCTGGCGGCGAACCCCCTTCGCCGTACGCACGACGACCGCGCTGTAGACCTCGCCTTTTTTTACGCGACCACGCGGTGCAGCCTCTTTGATGCTGACCTTGATCACATCGCCGATGCCAGCATAACGACGCCTAGAACCGCCCAGCACCTTGATGCACATGACAGACTTCGCGCCAGTGTTGTCCGCGACGTCAAGCCGCGATTGCATTTGAATCATTTTTTTGTACCAACTTTCGCCGATCGAGAAACCACCAACGCGGTTCCTGTCTTGGCCAGTCTTGGTCCTGTTACCCCTAGCACCAAGGTGCAAGAGGCTGTTTTAGGGAGAAGCCGCCACCCCGAATGAACGTTGAGGCGGCGTAGTGCAGCCGATGACTATAGCAGAGTTCTAGCTAGAGTTGGCCTAAAAACGAACTGACGGCGGACGATTTGGCGCGTTGAGCACCACCAACCACGCCAGACCCAGTTCAGTCAAACTTCCCGAGCCTTTTGGACCAACTTCGTCACCACCCAAGCCTTCGTCTTCGAAATGGGGCGGCTCTCAGAGATCTCTACAACGTCGCCATTTTTAAACTCGTTATTCTCGTCGTGAGCATGGTACTTGCTCGACTTCGCAACGATCTTTCCATAGAGCTCATGCTTCGTGCGACGCTCGATCAACACGGTGATGGTCTTACTGCGCTTGTCGCTCACGACCTTTCCGACCAACGTGCGGACGGTCTTTTCTTTGCTGACGGATTGAGCTTCGTTCATTTCGACGCTTCCTTCAATTCACGGCCCTTTTGCGCCAACACGGTCTTGGCACGAGCAATGTCTCGCCGCGTGTTCCCCAACTGCGTGTGGTTCGACAATTGTTGGGTTGCTTTTTGCATACGCAATCCAAAATGAGCCTTCAGCAAGTCACTGACCTCTTTTTTAAGGCCGGCGACATCCTTTGCTCGGAGTTCTGATGCATTCACTTTAATTCTCCGTTGACTCAGGCGCCGACTTGACGGGCGACAAATGTGGTGCTCAGCGGAAGTTTTGCCGACGCGAGCCGGAAAGCCTCGCGAGCCAACTCCTCAGGCACACCGTTGATCTCGTACAGAACCTTACCTGGCTGAATTTCAGCCACGTAGTACTCTGGATTGCCCTTCCCGTTACCCATCCGAACTTCAGCTGGCTTCTGGGAGATCGGCTTGTCTGGGAAAATTCGGATCCAGATCCGCCCGCCACGCTTTACGTGACGAGATATGGCACGGCGCGCGGCTTCGATCTGCCGTGCGGTCAAGCGGCCGCGCTCCGTGGCTTTCAACCCGAAGTCCCCAAACGAAACCTTAGCACCGCGAGTTGCCACGCCAGTGTTACGACCCTTTTGTTCCTTGCGGTACTTTCTGCGCGCTGGTTGCAGCATTGTTATTCTCCTTTTACCTCGCCCGGCGTCGGTGGAACCGCCTTGCGAACACGCTTCACAGCGGGAACCTTGCCCTCACCTGCGTCGGCGGATGGCGAAGGAGCATCGGCAACCCTAGGTGCTGTTCGTACCCCGCGGTCTGCCAAAGCGCCATCCACAGGACGAACCCTACCTACAGGCGCTCCCGGACGGGTATTCCGACGTGGGCGGCGATCGTCGTCACCTTCCGGCTTCGTTACAACGGCTGGGGTCTCGCCGTGACCCAAGCGGTCTCCGCGATACACCCAGCACTTCACGCCGATGATTCCGTACGTGGTCTTGGCTTCAGAGAAACCATAGTCTATGTCCGCCTTCAAGGTATGAAGCGGAACGCGTCCCTCGCGATACCACTCACAGCGGGCGATCTCAATACCATTCAGCCGGCCCGATGACATGAGCTTGATACCCTGCGCGCCCAAACGCATCGCATTTTGCATCGCACGCTTCATCGCACGCCTGAACATGATCCGTTTTTCAAGTTGCTGCGTGATACTGTCAGCAATCAATTGCGCATCAATTTCAGGCTTGCGTACTTCTTCGATATTTACCGCAACCGGCACGCCAAGACGGCGCGTGAGCTCAGCCTTCAGGCTCTCAATATCTTCACCTTTTTTGCCGATCACCACACCAGGGCGAGCCGAGAAAATTGTGATCCGAGCATTCTTGGCAGGACGCTCGATAAGTACGCGAGACACCGCAGCGTTCTTCAAGCGAATCTTCAGGAATTCTCGAACTTTCAAATCCTCTGCGAGCATGGTCGCAAAGTTTTGATTGTTGGCGTACCAGCGTGAGGCCCAGTTCCTTGTGACTGGAAGCCGGAAGCCCGTCGGGTGAATCTTTTGTCCCATGATCTTCCTTAAGCTTCAGTTGCCGACGGTGATGTAAATGTGTGCTGTCGGCTTACTGATGCGATTTCCCCGGCCTTTGGCACGAGCAGAAAAACGCTTCAGCGTGGTTCCCTGCTCGACAAAAATTGTCTTGACCTTCAAGTCGTCGATATCAGCACCATCATTGTGTTCGGCATTCGCTATGGCCGACTCCAGAGCCTTCTTGATAATGCCTGCCGCCTTTTTAGGGGTAAACGTCAGAATATTGAGCGCCTGATCTACTGGGCGCCCACGCACCAAGTCAGCAACCAAGCGGCCCTTGTCGGCGGATAGTCGAACGCCACGAACGATTGAACGGGTTTCCATCAAGATTCCTTATTTGCGCGCGGCCTTCTTGTCTGCCGGGTGACCTTTAAACGTACGCGTCAGCGCAAACTCCCCCAACTTGTGACCCACCATTTGGTCGGTCACATAAACTGGGATGTGCTGCTTACCGTTGTGAACAGCAATCGTCAACCCAATGAAATCAGGCAAGATTGTTGAACGACGCGACCACGTCTTAATGGGCTTCTTGTCTTTTATGGCAACCGCTTTATCGACTTTTGCCATCAAATGATGGTCGACAAACGGGCCTTTCTTGAGCGAGCGGGTCATTTGGCGGCCCCTTTACTTCTTGCGGCGCGAAACGATGAACGTCTGCGTGCGCTTGTTGTTACGAGTCCGATAACCCTTGGTCATCGTGTTCCATGGGGAGACAGGCACCTGACCTTCGCCAGTGCGCCCCTCACCACCACCGTGTGGGTGGTCTACAGGGTTCATCGCGACGCCCCTCACCGTGGGTCGGATTCCCCTCCAGCGAATCGCTCCAGCCTTGCCATACTGTCGAAGGCTGTGCTCTTCATTAGAGACTTCGCCGATGGTCGCGCGACAGTCGATGTGAACCTTACGAACCTCGCCGGAGCGAAGACGAACCTGAGCGTACGTACCCTCCCGCGCCAAGAGCGTACAGGCGGTGCCGGCAGAACGGGCAATCTGTGCGCCCTTCCCAGGCAACAATTCGATGCAGTGGATTACTGAGCCGACGGGTATGTTGCGGATCGGCAATGTGTTTCCAGCTTTGATCGGGGCCTCGGCACCGCTCAGCAAGGTCTGCCCAATCTCCAAACCGCGCGGAGCAATCACGTATCGACGTTCGCCGTCTGCGTAGCAGACCAGAGCGATGTGAGCGGTGCGATTCGGATCGTACTCAATACGCTCGACTTTCGCTGGAATTCCGTCTTTGTTGCGGACGAAATCGACAACGCGGTAGTGGTGCTTGTGACCCCCACCCTTGTGGCGAATCGTGATGTGTCCGTTGTTGTTGCGGCCCGCATGCTGGAACTGCGGCTCCAGAAGCGACGCCTCCGGCTTGCCTTTGTGAAGATGCGAATGGACCACCTTCACAACCGCCCGGCGACCGGGCGAAGTCGGCTTGACTTTAATGACGGCCATTACGCAGCCTCCCCAGAGAAGTTCAGTTCTTGACCCGCTTTCAAAGAAACGTAGGCCTTCTTGACATGATCGCGACGCCCCATTGAGCGGCCGAACTTCTTGGCCTTACCCTTTTGGAGAACGGTCTGAACCGAATCAACCTCAACCTTGAACATCAATTCAACCGCCGCCTTGATTTCAGGCTTGGTGGCATCGCGCAGCACCTGAAACAAAACTTGGTTGTGCTTGTCCGAGACCATCGTCGACTTCTCGCTGACTATCGGGGCAACCAAGATCTGCGCCAGTCTGTCTTCTGCATATTTGGCTGTGGTCATGCCAGCATCTCCTTGAGTTGCTCGATAGCAGCCTTGGTAACCAAGACCTTCTTGAAATACACCAAAGACACGGGGTCAGCGTAGCGCGGCTCAACCACCAGCACGTTGGGCAGGTTTCTCGAAGCAAGCAGCAGGTTGTCGTCAACTCGATCAGCAATCACCAACACAGAATCCAACCCCATCGCCTTGAGCTTGGCGGCAAAATGCTTCGTCTTGGGGGAGTCGACCTCCATAGAATCGATCACAGCAAGACGACCATCCCTGGCCAACTGCGAGAAGATCGAGGCCATTCCTGCCCTGTACATCTTCTTGTTGATTTTTTGCGTGAAATTTTCGTCCGGGCTGTTGGGGAAAATCCGACCGCCGCCACGCCACAGTGGGGACGACGACATACCTGCGCGGGCACGGCCAGTCCCCTTTTGACGCCAAGGCTTCTTTGTCGAGTGGCGCACTTCGGCGCGGTCCATTTGAGCGCGCGTACCCTGACGCGCGTTGGCTTGAAACGCCACCACGACTTGGTGCACCAAGGCCTCGTTGTACTCACGGGCAAACAAGGTATCAGGGGCATCGACCTGAGAGGTCGCCTGGCCCTGCGCATTGAGGAGCTCGAGTTGCATCAGTTGCTCCCCTTCTTAATTTTTACCTTGACGGCCGGACTGACAACAATGTGGCCATTCTTGGAGCCAGGGACAGCACCCCTCACAAGAAGCAACTGACGCGCCTCATCGATGCGGATGATGTCAAGGTTTTGGGTCGTCTTTGTCACGTCACCACGGTGACCGCACATCTTCTTCCCAGGGAACACACGCCCAGGATCCTGCGCCATCGAAATGGAACCAGGAACGTTGTGCGACCGGCTGTTGCCGTGCGATGCGCGCTGCGACTTGAAGTTATGCCTCTTGATCGTGCCGGTGAAGCCCTTGCCAATTGACGTGCCCTGCACGTCAACTTTTTGACCCACCGCAAACACGCCAGTCACCGCGATCTGAGCCCCAGGAGCAAGCGAATTTGCCACCTCCTCAGGAACACGGAATTCCTTCAGGACCTCGCCAGCCTCTGCACCGGCTTTTGCCAGATGCCCCGCCTCAGGCTTGGTTACACGGGATGCTTTTCGACGACCGAAGGCGACCTGAATCGCGCTGTAGCCGTCAATTTGGACGGTCTTGATCTGAGTCACACGGTTGTTCGACACATCAAGCACCGTCACAGGAACGGCATCTCCGTCGTCCGTGAAGATGCGCATCATGCCCACCTTGCGACCCAGCAACCCCAAGCGATTGCTCAGACTCATAATAGTTCTCCGGCCTGGATGCGACCCAAGCCTTTGTTAAACATTCCCGACATCGATTGGCCGGGATGACAGATGGAAAGGGCGCCGAGACGCCCCTTCTCTTTTGGTCTAACAGTCTAGCACATCGGCGACAACATACAAGCGACAGTTGTCGATCAATGTTTACTGAAGCTTGATTTCGACATCAACGCCAGCCGGAAGATCGAGCTTCATCAAAGCATCCACCGTCTTGTCGGTCGGATCCACGATGTCCATCAAGCGCTGATGCGTACGGATTTCGAATTGATCACGTGACGTCTTGTTGACGTGCGGTGAGCGCAAGATATCGAAACGCTGCATGCGGGTGGGCAAAGGTACGGGGCCCTTCACGATGGCGCCAGTGCGCTTCGCAGTTTCCACAATTTCAAGTGCGGATTGATCAATCAACTTGTAGTCGAATGCCTTGAGGCGAATGCGAATTTTTTGCTTCTGCATAGCGATTCCTTAAAGAGCAAAGTGGCACCAGTAACAGGCTGCCGAGCCAGTGGCGAACGATCAACTGGCCCAATGTGGTTTTGACAGTGAGCCTCCGCCACCCGCAGGGCCGCGGGTCAAGCAGAAGGCCAGCATCACGCGATGATTTTTGCCACGACGCCGGCGCCCACGGTACGGCCACCCTCGCGAATCGCAAAGCGCAGACCCTCTTCCATGGCAATCGGATTGATCAGCTTGACCGTGATACTCACGTTGTCGCCAGGCATCACCATCTCCTTGT
>CANFXR010000016.1 GCA_947451035.1 Burkholderiales bacterium | reverse complement strand
GGCTCGATTTTTTTCGCTGGGTGTTGTCCGTGCCGAGGGAAAGTCTCGGGCTTGTGACTACCATTCGGCCTGTTGGTGATTGGCGGCGGTTGATCGCTCCAGTTTCAGTTACGTTTCAATAGACAGTTCAGGAGATTTTCTAAATGAAAAAATCAGTCGTCGCCCTCGCAGTCTTGGGTGCTTTCACCAGTGTTGCTTTCGCTCAGTCCTCCGTCACTTTGTATGGTCGCATCGACCAGAACATGACCTACCAGGATCCGGGCAACCTGACCACCGTCAAGGGCACTGCCGACAAGGGCAAGGGCGTGATGAAGATCAATGACGGCAGCGTCAACGGCATGGGCTCGTCGCGCATCGGCATGAAGGGCGTTGAAGATCTGGGCAGTGGCCTGAAGGCCTACTTCGTGCTCGAGTCGCAAGTCACCGCCGACACCGGCGATGCCGGCAACCGCGCCACGCAAACCTCGTCGACCAGCTTCTTCAACCGCGAGGCTTACGTGGCCTTGGGTTCTTCGTCGTACGGCGATGTGCGCCTGGGTCGTCAAGAAACGATTTCCCGTCAAGCCAACCGCCTTGTCAACGACGCCAGCGGTGAAAACGAGTTGAACATCGCTGAAACGGTCGACAACTACACCAACGCGGCTGCTGCCGAGCAAAAGCAGACGCGCCCGCTGTTCCAGAATTTCGGCACGCGCATCGACAACGCCATTTCGTACCGCTCGCCCAGCATGGGTGGTCTGCAGGGCTTCTTCGTACTGGGCCTGAGCGAGAACTACAAGCTGACGACACTCACGCCGGTGGCCGCAGGTGCAACGACGTCGAAGGACACCTACGGTGCTGAGTACCGCGGCCTCGGGATGATTTACAACCTCGGCCCGTTCAACGCGTCGGTGAGCTACGAAGAGCTGGCCTCCAACCGCGTCAAGGGCGGCAGCTTCGACAACACGGTCACCGTGGGCGCGAACTACGACTTCGGACCGGCTGTCTTGTATGTGGCTTACCAAGACACCACCGACATGCCGTTTGACTCGCTGGCTGGCTCGGGCACGCTGACCTTCGGGTCGGGCGTAGCGGCTTCGACGGATGGCAGCAAGGGTGTCAGCCACGAAGCTTTCAACCTCGGCGTGAAAGTTCCGATGGGCAACTTCACCTTCAAGCTGCAGTACACCGAGTCCAACATCAGCGGACTTGATGCGACGAAGTACACGGTCCGCAACGGCGAACTGACCCAGTACAAGTACGGCGGCATCATCAGCTACGCGTTCTCGAAGCGCACCTCGGTCTACGCAGTGGCCTCCACCCGTGGCGGCGATGGCGATCAGTACTTCCAACGCAAGAACGAATACGCGATCGGTATCGGCCACACCTTCTGATCGATTGCGACTCGTCGCGACTCTGTCAGGAACCACAAGCCGCCTTCGGGCGGCTTGTTTCGTTGTGGGCTCGGTTTTCGCATTGGCGCTGGTCGGCTGCGGTTCGGCGCCTGATGCCCACGATGGCGCCCAACCCGATGGCTCGGGTGCGGTGTGGCAACCCTTGGACTTTCCGTTCAAGCGAGCGACGCACTACGCGCCGGTCACGCTGGACGGCCGCCGGGTGATCCAGGCCGATGCCGACAACTCGGTCAGCCTGTACCGGCGAACGCTGCGTATCGAGCCGTCCGGGTTGGGCCGAGTCTCGTTTTCATGGATGGTGCCCGAGCTCATTCCCGGCGCCGATCTGAGCCGGCAAGACAGCGAAGACGCACCGGTGCGTTTGGTGCTGGGTTTCGATGGCGACATGGGCCGGCTGGCGGGCAGGGACCGGCTGCTGTTCGACCTGATCGAAGGCATCGTCGGCGAGACGCCGCCTTACGCCACCTTGATGTACGTGTGGGACAACCGCGCCGCGGTGGGCTCGGTGATCGTGGCCGCCCGCACGGGGCGCATCCGCAAGATCGTTGTCGACTCCGGCCCCAGGCAAACGTCGGTCTGGCGGTTTCATGAGCGCGACATCGTCAGCGACTTCAAAAAGGCCTTTGGCGAGGAACCCGGCGCGTTGACCTCCATCGCGCTGATGACCGACAGCGACAACACCCACTCCAAAGTTCGGGCCTTTTACGGCGAGGTCCGGCTGCTGGAACGATCTGGCGTGCAGCCATAACCGACCGCGTGCCGCAGCGGCAACGGCTGCGCTGAGAATCGGCGCTTCTACCGATCCTGCGCACCCCGATGCCCCTGCTGGCTTTCATCTGTCGACGACTCGCCCAGGCCGTGCTGGTGATGCTGGCCGTGGGCCTGTTGTCGTTCTCGCTGTTCCAGTTTGTGGGCGACCCGGTGACGAACATGCTCGGCCAGGAGGCCACGCCGCAGCAGCGCATCGAGTTGCGCCACGACCTCGGGCTGGATCAAGGATCAGCCACCCAGTTCGCGCGCTTCGCCGCACACGCGTTGCAGGGCGAATTCGGCATCAGCCTGCGTCAGGGACGCGCGGTGTCGACGTTGATCGCCGAGCGCTTGCCCGCCACGCTCGAGTTGTCGCTGGTGGCGGCGGTGATGGCCGTGGCGCTGGGCATTCCGCTGGGGGTTTACGCCGCGCTGCGGCGCGGTCGATGGGGGGCGCAGCTGTTGATGGCGGTGTCGCTGATCGGCGTGTCGTTGCCCACGTTTCTGATCGGCATCTTGCTGATTGCGGTGTTCTCGGTCGCGCTGAACTGGCTGCCGAGCTTCGGCCGCGGCGAGGTGGTGAAGCTGGGCGCGTGGAGCACCGGCTTGCTCAGCGCCGACGGCTGGCGGCATCTGGTGCTGCCGGCGATCACGCTGGCGGTGTTTCAGCTCACGCTGATCTTGCGGCTGGTGCGCGCTGAAATGCTCGAGGTGCTGCGCACCGACTACATCCGCTTCGCGCGGGCGCGCGGCCTCACCAACCGCTCGGTCTACTTCGGCCACGCATTGAAGAACACGCTGGTGCCGGTCATCACCATCACCGGGCTGCAACTGGGTTCGCTGATTGCCTTTGCCATCATCACCGAGACGGTGTTCCAGTGGCCCGGCATGGGCGCGCTGTTCATCCAGGCGGTGCAGTTTGCCGACGTTCCGGTGATGGCCGCCTACCTGTGCCTGATTTCGCTGATCTTCGTGGTCATCAATCTGGTGGTGGACTTGCTCTACTTTGCCGTCGATCCGCGGCTGCGCATCGAACGCTCGGGTGGTGCCGCATGACCGTGAGCGGCGCTGCGCTGCGCCGATTTTTGGGTGGCGAGCTGTGGCATCGCTTCACGCACTCTCCGGTGGCGATCGTCGCCGCGCTGGTCGCGCTAATGTGCATGGCCGCGGCCGTGTTCGCCAACGTGCTGGCGCCGCATCACCCCTTCGATCTGGCCACGCTGGAACTGGCCGATGCGTTGCTGCCGCCGGCGTGGTTGCCCGAGGGCCGCACCACCTATTGGCTGGGCACCGACGATCAGGGCCGCGACATCCTGTCGGCGCTGATGTACGGCTTGCGCATCTCGCTGTTCGTGGGGCTGGCGTCGGTGGTGGTGTCGACGGCGCTGGGCGTGACGCTGGGCCTGCTGGCGGGTTTTGTCGGCGGCGTGGCCGATGCTTTCATCATGCGCGTGTGCGATGTGATGCTGTCGTTTCCGGCGATCCTGGTGGCGCTGCTGATCGACGGGCTGGGCCGCGCGCTGTTTCCCGGCTCGCACGAGGCGCTGGCCTACGCGGTGCTCGTCATCGCGATCTCGCTGACCGGCTGGGTGCCCTACGCCCGCACGGTGCGCAGCAGCGCGATGGTCGAGCGCCAGAAGGAGTACGTGCAAGCGGCGCGTGTCATCGGCGTGGCGCCGCTGCGCATCATGCGCCGCCACGTGCTGCCCAACGTGATGGGCCCGGTGATGGTGCTGGCGACCTTGCAGGTGGCCTCGGCGATCCTGATCGAGGCGACCTTGTCGTTTCTGGGCGTGGGCGTGCCACCGACATCACCATCACTGGGCACGCTGATCCGCACGGGCAATGACTTTTTGCTGTCCGGCGAGTGGTGGATCACGCTGTTTCCGGGGCTGCTGCTGGTGGCTGTGGCGCTCAGCGTGAACCTGTTCGGTGACTGGCTGCGCGACGCCTTGAACCCGAGGCTGCGCTGAGATGGCCGCCTTGCTTGAAGTCAACCAACTGTGCGTCGAGTTCCAGACGCGCCACGGTCGGGTGCGTGCGCTCGACGACGTGTCTTTCAGCATCGCGCCGGGCGAGATCCTCGGTCTGGTGGGCGAGTCGGGTGCGGGCAAGTCGCTGACCGGCGCGGCCATCGTCGGCCTGCTCGAGCCGTCGGCGCATCTGTGTGGCGGGAGCGTCGTGTTCGACGGCCAGCGCATCGATCAGTTGCCCGATGCATCCTTGCGTCACCTGCGCGGCCGGCACATCGGGTCGATCTTTCAGGATCCGCTGACCGCGCTGAACCCGCTGTACACGGTCGGCGCGCAGCTGGTCGAGACCATCCGCACGCACCTGCCGCTGAGCACGGCCGACGCCACCGCTCGCGCGGTGCAGCTGCTCGAAGAGACCGGCATTCAAGGCGCCGCTGCGCGGCTGGCCCAGTACCCGCATCAGTTTTCCGGAGGCATGCGCCAGCGCGTGGTGATCGCGCTGGCGCTGGCCGCCGAGCCGCGGCTGCTGATCGCCGATGAGCCGACCACCGCGCTCGATGTGTCGGTGCAAGCACAGGTGATTTCGCTGCTCAGGCGGCTGGGCCGGCAACGCAGTCTGGCCGTGCTGCTCGTCACCCATGACATGGGTGTGATCGCCGAGGCCTGCGACCGCGTGGCGGTGATGTACGCCGGGCGCATCGTCGAGATCGGCCCGGTGCGCGAGGTGATCCACGCTCCCGCGCACCCGTACACGGCTGGCCTGATGGGGTCGATCCCGCCGATGACCGGCGAGCGTGAGCGGCTGCTGCAGATCGACGGCGCGATGCCGCGACTTGGGGCGACGCCCGGGGGGTGCGCATTCCATCCGCGTTGCCCGCACGTGATGGCGCGCTGCCGCACCGAGCGGCCTGAGCTGCTGCCGGCAGGTGCGAGCCGTGCGGCTTGCTGGCTGCATGACGGGGAGGCCTTCCGATGACGGCGTTGCCAGCGCCCGACGGCACCACACCGGCGGCGCCGCTGATCGAGGTGCGCGATCTCGCCAAGTCCTTCGAGGTGTCATCGCCATGGCTGGAGCGGGTGCTGGCGCGCGAGCCGCGCCGCTTCCTTCGGGCCGTCGATGGTGTCACCTTCGACATCGCGCGCGGACACACGCTGGCGCTGGTCGGCGAGTCGGGCTGCGGCAAAAGCACGGTGGCGCGCTTGCTGGTCGGGCTGCACCCGCCGGACGCAGGCAGCATGCGGTTCGATGGCGTCGATTTGCCGCGGACCTTGAATTCGCCACGGGCCGGTGCGCTGCGGCGGCGCTTGCAGATGATCTTTCAGGACCCCTACGCCAGCCTCAACCCGCGCTGGACGGTGGCCGACATCGTGGGCGAGCCGCTGCTCGAGCACCGGCTGATCGCCCATCGCTCGGAGCTGGTCGAGCGCGTGGCGGCCTTGCTGATCTCGGTCGGCCTGTCAGCCGACGATGCGGGCAAGTTGCCGCACCAGTTCTCGGGCGGGCAGCGTCAACGCATCTCGATCGCGCGGGCGCTGGCGACGAACCCCGAGTTTCTGGTGTGCGATGAGCCGACCTCGGCGCTCGACGTGTCGGTGCAGGCGCAGGTGCTCAATCTCATGCGCGACTTGCAGCGCCGTCACGGCCTGACGTTCCTGTTCATCTCGCACAACCTGGCGGTGGTGCGCCATGTCAGCGACCGGGTCGGCGTGATGTACCTCGGGCGCCTTGTCGAACTGGCCGACCGCGGCACGCTGTTCGCGCGGCCGGTGCATCCGTACACGCGCATGCTGCTCGAGGCGATCCCCGATCTGGCGATGAGCGGCCGCATGCGCCAGCCGGTATCCGGCGAAGTGCCCAATCCGATGCAGCCGCCGGCCGGCTGCGGATTTCATCCGCGCTGCCCGAACGCCAACGAGCGCTGCCGCGTCGAGCGGCCGATGTTGCAGCCGTTCGAGGGCGCGATGGTGGCCTGCCACGCAGCGGCCGAAGGGCGCTTGTGAGCGCCCGCGGTCATCAACCCTGGGCCGGCAGCAAGTGCTCGTGGCGAAACAGATCGGCCGGTGTCTCGCGCTCGCGAATCAGCCAGACCTGATCGCCCGAGACCATGACCTCGGCCGCGCGGCCGCGGGTGTTGTAGTTGCTGGCCATGCTCATGCCGTAGGCACCCGCCGACAGCACCGCCAGGTGATCGCCGGGCTGAACCGCGAGGGAACGGTCACGCCCCAGCCAGTCGCCTGATTCGCACACCGGGCCGACCACGTCGCACATCACGGGTGTATCGGCACGCTGCCGGCACGGCACGATGCCCATCCAGGCCTCGTACATCGCCGGGCGCATCAGGTCGTTCATGGCGGCATCGACGATGCAGAAGTTCTTGCCGTCGACATCGTGAGCGGGCTTGAGGTACAGCACCTCGGTGACCAGCACCCCGGCGTTGCCCACCAGCGAGCGACCCGGCTCGAACATCAACCGGCGGTGCCCGTGCCCGCGCGCGTCGATGCGCTGCAGCAGCGCGCCGATCAGGTCTGCGGCCGATGGCGGCTGCTCATCGGTGTAAGTGATGCCCAGGCCACCACCGAGGTCCAGGTGGTGCAAGCGCGCGCCGCTGGCTTCAACCGCCTCGACCAGATCGAGCACCCGGTCGACGGCATCGAGGTAAGGCGCGACGTCGGTGATCTGCGAGCCGATGTGGCAGTCGATGCCGACCACCTCGATCCCCGGCAACGCGGCTGCGTGGGCATACACCGCCACCGCCCGCTCGTGCCCGACGCCGAACTTGTTGCCCTTCAGCCCGGTGGAGATGTACGGGTGGGTCTTGGGGTCGACGTCGGGGTTCACGCGCAGGCTGATGCGTGCGCTGTGGCCCGACTGCACGGCCACCGACGACAGCGCGTCGAGTTCGGCTTCGCTCTCGACGTTGAAGCACATCACGCCGGCGGCCAGTGCCTGGCGCATTTCGGCGCGCGTCTTGCCCACACCCGAGAACACCACCTTCGACGGCTCGGCGCCGGCGGCCAGCACGCGCTCGAGCTCGCCGCCGGACACGATGTCAAAGCCGCATCCGGCCTGCGCGAAGGTCTGCAGCACGGCCAGACTGGAATTGGCTTTCACGGCGTAGCAAATCAGGTGATCCCGATCGGCCAGCGCCTGCTGATAGGCCGACAGCGCAGCCAGCATGGCGGTGCGCGAGTACGCGTAAAGCGGCGTGCCGAAGCGAGCCGCCAGATCGGCGACGTCGCAGTCGTCAAGCGTGAGCGAGTCGGCGCGATAGGCGACGTGTGGCGCGCCGGGCAGCGCCATCACGGCGCCGTGCCCCAGCCCTTCGAGGGACTGGCAGCACCTGATGCTGCCGCTGGCGCCGTGGGTGCCACAGGCTCATCGGCGGACGTTCTGGCCTGGCCGGGCAGAAAGAGCGCACCCTTTTGACCGCATCCTGAAACCACGCAAGCCAGGGCGATCAAGGTGACCCCACAAAGCGGTCTGAGGGTGGCGGCGACTAAACTTTGGAGGCGTTTTTGCATCCGAGGAATTCTACTGACCATGCCCGATCCAGCCCCCCCCACGCCGCTGACAGACAGCGAATTCCGCGCCACCGCCGGCGCGGTGCTGTCGGGCATCGAGGCGAGCATCGACCGCTGGCTGCAAGACGATGTGATCGACATCGATGCGAGCCGCACCGGGGGGATGCTGGAGCTTGACTTTCCGGACCGCAGCAAGATCGTCATCAACATGCAGCCGCCGCTGCACGAGTTGTGGCTGGCCGCGCGCAGCGGGGGCTTTCATTTCAAGCTCGTCAGCGACCGCTGGATCGACACGCGCAGCGGCGCCGATTTTCAGTCGGTGCTGTCGACTTGCGCCAGCGAGCAGGCCGGCGTGACCTTGCTGTTTTGACGCCGGCTCAGCGGCTGAACATGTCGAGGATGCTCTTGCGCTCGTCCGATCCGGGCGACTTGGGCGTGTTGTCTTCAAGGCCCACGCTGCTCACACCGCTGCGCTGGGTGTACTCCTCGTAGAACCACTCTGATCCGATGTGGACCACGCCCTCGGGCGCCGTGACAGACAGTTCCGCCTCCGGCTTGCCCTTGAGCGCCACGCTCATGTAGTCGATCCACACGGGCAGCGACAAGCCACCGCCGGTTTCGCGGTCGCCCAGCTTGCGCGGGTTGTCGTAGCCGATCCACACGATGGCCACCACGTCGTGCTGGTAGCCGGCAAACCAGGCGTCGAGCGAATCATTGGTGGTGCCCGTCTTGCCGTAGATGTCGTGTCGCTTCAAGGTGGCCTGAGCGCGCGCGGCCGTTCCGGCGCGGGTCACTTCTTCCAGCAGGCTGTTCATCATGAACACGTTGCGCGGGCTGATCGCACGCATCGACTCGTCCAGGGGCGCAGGCTTGAACTCATGCACCACGTGGCCCTTGGCATCGGTGATCCGGCTGACCAGAAACGGGTTCACCCGGTAGCCGCCGTTGGCAAACACCGCATAGGCGCCGGCCATCTGCAGCGGCGTGACCGAGCCGCTGCCCAGCGCCATCGTCAGGTAGGCCGGGTGCTTGTCGGCGTCGAAGCCAAAGCGCGTCGCCCAATCCTGGGCGTACTGCGGCCCGATCGACTGCAAGATGCGGATCGACACCATGTTCTTCGACTTGGCCAATGCCTTGCGCAGGGACATCGGCCCTTCAAAGGTGCCGTCGTAGTTCTGCGGCTCCCAGGGCTGGCTGCCGGTGCTGTCGGCGTCGAAGAACAGGGGCGCATCGTTGATGACGGTGGCCGGCGAGAAGCCCTTTTCGAGCGCCGCCGAGTAAACGAACGGCTTGAAACTCGAACCGGGCTGGCGCCAGGCCTGCGTCACCCGGTTGAACTTGTTCTTCGCGTAATCGAAGCCCCCGACCATCGCCTGGATCGCTCCGGTTTGCGGCTCGAGCGCCACGAAGGCCCCTTCGACTTCGGGCAGTTGCGTGGCCGTCCAGGCGCCAGCGTCGTTCTTCACCACCCGGATCACCGCGCCACGGCGGATTTGCGTCTTGGGGTTCGCCTTGTCGCCCAGCCCGGAAGTGACGGGTTTCAGGCCGTCGCCCGTGACGGTGATCTGCTCGCCGTCTTGGAGCGTTGCCACGAGCTTGCGCGTGCTGACTTCCAGCACCACGGCGGCCTTGAGCTGATCGTTGTCCGGGTGGTCGCCCAGCGCTTCGCCGATGCGCGCGTCGATGTCAGAGGCGTTGGCGGGCAGGTCGATGTAGGCCTCGGGGCCGCGGTACACCTGCCGCCGCTCGTAGTCGAGGATGCCTCGCCGCAATGCGCGGTACGCCACCATCTGGTCGACCGAATTGATCGTCAGGTGAACCTGCAGGCCCAGCGTGTAGGCGTCGTCACCGTACTGGGCATGCACGAGCTGGCGCGCTGTTTCGGCAGCGTACTCGCCGTGGGAGGGGGACTCGGTCTGCGTGCGGTAGGTCAGCTTTTGCTTGCGGGCCTGGTCACGCTGCGCCTCGGTGATGAATCCGTTTTCCAGCATCCGATCCAGGATGTGAAGCTGGCGCACGGTGGCGCGGCGGGGGTTGGCGATCGGGTTGTAGGCCGACGGTGCCTTTGGCAGGCCGGCGAGCATGGCGGCTTCGGCGACCGTGATGTCTTTCAGGGGTTTACCGAAATAGACCTCGCTTGCCGAAGCGAACCCGTAGGCGCGCTGACCGAGGTAGATCTGGTTCATGTAGACCTCGAGGATCTGGTCCTTGCTCAGCAGGCTCTCGATCTTCAGCGCGAGCAGGATCTCGTAGATCTTGCGCGTGAAGGTCTTCTCGGTCGACAGGTAGAAGTTGCGCGCCACCTGCATGGTGATGGTCGACGCGCCCTGGCTTCTTGACTCGCCGAAATTGGCCAGACCCGCGCGAAGGATGCCGAGGTAGTCGACACCACCGTGCTGATAGAAGCGGGAATCCTCGATCGACAGCACCGCGTCCTTGATCACCTTGGGCAGTTCGGCCGCCGACACGAAGTTGCGCCGCTCTTCGCCGAATTCGCCCAGCAGCGCACCATCCGCCGCATAGATGCGCATCGGAAGCTTGGGCCGGTAGTCGGTGATGCCGCTGATGTCGGGCAGATTGGGGTAAGCGACCGCCAAGGCGATCGAGCCCAGCATCAATGCGCTCAAGATCCCGGCAATCAGCAGACCAACGGCGCCCATGAGCAAGCGGCTCAAACCGGACAGCCACCGCGCCTCTTTCAGCTCGGACGACTTGGGTGCCGAGCCAACGGCCCCGCGACGGGATTCGCTCATGGAGCTCCTGAAAACACGAAAGCGATTATAGGAAGCGGGGCGCCGTCGACGCCCGCCAGAAAGCCACCGTAACAAGGGGTCACAAGAATCCACTCAGATGACGGTGCCGAAGCACCGATAACCCAGACTGATGAGCGCGCGTTCGAGTCAATGAAGCTGGTGTTGACGGGCCTTTTTTGCTTTTGGGCTCATAGGCTTTGCTGCTAGCATTGAAGTGATTTCTTAACAGTCAGCCGCATGTGCGGTGCACTGAAGGACGAGGCCTGTGAGCTTTCTGGATACTTTGCTGGGCCGTACGCATCCCCCGATGGTTGGGCTCGATATCAGCTCGTCAAGCGTGAAGCTGGTCGAGTTGGGGCAAGACGAGTCCGGAAAATTCATCCTGGAGCGGTTTGCCAGCGAGAGCTTTGAAAAAGGCTGGATCATCGACGGCCAAATCGAGAAGTTCGAAGAGGTGGCTGACGCCGTGCGGCGGGTGGTTGTCAAGAGCGGCAGCAAGACCCGCGACGTGGTGATGGCGATGCCTCAGTCCGCGGTGATCACCAAGAAGATCATGCTGCCCGCCGGTCTGCGCGAGGAAGAACTCGAGGTGCAAGTCGAGTCAGAGGCCAACCAGTACATCCCGTTTTCGCTGGATGAGGTGAGCCTGGACTTCTGCGTCATCGGCCCCAGCCCGACCTCGTTCGGCGATGTCGAGGTGCTGATTGCCGCCTCCAGAAAAGACCGCGTCCAAGACCGTCAGGGTCTGGCAGAAGCTGCCGGGCTGCGTCCGGTGGTGCTGGATATCGAGTCTCACGCATCGCGTCTTGCGATGTCGCGCATCGTTCGCGCCTTGCCCAACGAAGGCCGCGACTCTCTCGTGGCGCTGTTCGAGATCGGTGCCGACACGACCAGCCTCAAGGTTTTGCTGGATGACGAGTTGCTGTACGACCGCGACCAGGCCTTCGGCGGTTCACAACTCACGCAACTGATCTCCCGCCAGTACGGGTTTTCGTTTGAGGAAGCCGAGCAAAAGAAACTGGCGTCCGATCTGCCTGAGGACTACGGCTCCCAGATCCTTGCACCGTTCGTCGACAGCCTGTCGCAGGAAATCGGCCGCGCCTTGCAGTACTTCTTTACCAGCACGCCTCACCACAAGGTGCATTACGTGATGCTCGCGGGTGGCACGGCCACGCTGCCTGGCCTCAAGGACCGCGTGACCGAGTTGACCGGGTTCGCCTCCAAGGTGGTCAACCCCTTTGACAACATGTCCTTCGGCAGTGCCGTGCGCGAGAGCAAGCTGTATCGCGAAGCGCCGTCGTATCTGACGGCTTGCGGTCTGGCGATGCGGAGGTTTGCCAAGTGATCCTGATCAACCTGCTGCCGCACCGAGCGGAAAAGCGCAGACGCAAGAAGATCGCCTTTTTCTCGGGCGTCGCGGCGGCCGCTGTCGCTGGCTTGTTGGCGGTCGGCTTGTGGTTTGGTGTTGTGCAGCAGTTGACCGCTGCCCAGCAGGAGCGAAACGATTACCTGGGGCGCGAGATCAAGGCGCTTGAAGCGCAGATCAAGGACATTGCCACGCTCAAAGCAGAAATCGAATCGCTGAAGGCGCGGCAAAAGGCGGTTGAAGACCTCCAGGCCGATCGCAATGTGCCGGTTCATCTGCTCAACGAGTTGGTCAAGCAGGCGCCTGAAGGCATCTATTTCAAGTCGGTCAAGCAAGAAGGTCAGACGCTGAGCATTGTTGGCGTGGCGCAGACCAATGAGCGGGTGTCCGAGTTTCTTCGCAACACCAGCTACAACTCCGAGTGGCTGGAAAGACCGGAACTCATCGAGATCAAGGCGTCTGGTGCGCAGACCGTTGACCGCTCGCAAAAGCGCTTGTCCGAGTTTTCGATCCGTGTGAGCGTCAAGCGCCCTCCAGAGGTTGCCGTTGCGGCGAATGCTGCCTCGGTGCCGCGCGCCGCCAAGTAGAACTGACACCCATGGCCAAATCCTCATCAGCAGGCGTCGATCTGAACTCGGTGTTCCAGGGCGCCGCCACCCAATTCAGGGGCTTGAACGTCAGCCAGCCTGGCCAGTGGCCTCCCTTGCCCAAGTTGGCTGCCTTCTTGGCGGTGTCTGTGGCGGTTGTGGTCCTGGGGTGGTTTGCCGTGCTCATGGACGCCAATGACGGACTCGAGGCTGAGCGTGCGAAGGAGCCCACGCTCAAGCACGCATACCGGGACAAACTCGTTCAGGCGGTCAACCTCGGTGAACTTCGCAAGCAAAAACTGCTGGTCGAGGAGTACGTCATCCAGCTAGAAAAGCAACTCCCTGGCAAGGCCGAAATGGATGCGCTGCTGTCGGACATCAATCAGGCGGGGCTGGGACGCGGGTTGCAGTTCGAGCTGTTCCGTCCGGGGCAGGTGGCGGTCAAGGACTACTACGCCGAGTTGCCCATCGAATTGAAGGTGTCCGGACGATTCCACGACATCGGTGCGTTTGCCGCCGATGTGGCCAACCTGTCGCGCATCGTGACGCTGCACGACCTGTCCATCAGCGCTTCCAAGCCGGGCAGCGATGTTCTGTCCATGGACGCGACCGCCCGCACCTACCGATACCTGGACCCCGAAGAGGTCGAGACGATGCGCAAGGGCGCTGCGGCCAAGAAATCCAAGCCGGGAGCGCAAAAATGATGCGTCGTCCGAGTCTGTGGCTGGCGCTCGTGGCTGTGACCGTGTTCCTGACGGCTTGCAGTGGCGAGCAGCAGGAACTGTCCGAATGGGTCGCACAGCAGCGCGATGAGGTCAAGCCCAGCGTGCAGCCCATCTTGCCGCCCAAGAAGTTCAATCCGCAGCCCTACCTGGCCGCGGAGGCGGTCGAGCCGTTCAGCACCCAGAAACT
The DNA here is from genome assembly GCA_947451035.1 of Burkholderiales bacterium. Lineage (GTDB taxonomy): Bacteria > Pseudomonadota > Gammaproteobacteria > Burkholderiales > Burkholderiaceae_C > PBB1. Next base: position 27,430 of record CANFXR010000016.1, on the reverse strand, counting down.
CACTGTCGCCATCAAGCAAGAGGCGCGTCAACCGAGTTCTCTCCTGGCCTCCGAGGTCAACCGCCGCCCCGAACCCCTGGAGGCGTTTCCTCTCGACAGCGTGACGATGGTGGGCAGCCTCATCAAGCACAACACGCCGTTTGCGCTGCTCAGGGTCGACAAACTGCTCTACCAGGTCAAGCTTGGCGACTACCTTGGCCAGAACTACGGAAAGATCGTGAAGATCACCGAAACAGACATGTCCATTCGGGAGGTCGTACAAGACGGCAGCGGCGAATGGACAGAGCGAATCAGCTCGATCCAACTCCAGGAGAAGGCTCCATGAATGCCATGCAGAAGATCAACATCCTGGGCGACTGGCGCGTGCGCCTCTTGGCGCTCGCGTGCTCGCTGGCCGTCTGGTTTCCAGCCATGGCGCAGCCGGTCATACAGTCCATCAGCACGTCCCGGCAAGCCGGCACGGAGATCGTCAGCATCGAGCTGTCCGAGGCGCTCAAGGAGATCCCTGCTGGCTTTGCGGTGCAAAGCCCTCCGCGCATTGCCATCGACCTGCCAGGTGTTTCCAACGGCACGGGCAAGCCTTCAGTCGAGTTGAACCAGGGCAACGTGCGCACCGTCAACATCGCGCACACCGAGGATCGCACCCGCCTGGTCATCAACCTGGGCAAGCCCGCCACCTATCGCGCCGAGTTGCAGGGCAAGCGCTTGATCGTCGTTCTGGACTCGGGCGTTTCGTCAGCCGTGGCTGCGGCCAACCCGCGTGCTGGTGATGATGCCGTGCGGTTTGCAGAGGGCCAGAACCGCACGCAGTTGCCTGTCAAGAACATCGACTTCCGTCGCGGGGCCGATGGCGCCGGGCGTGTGGTCGTGGATCTGGCCAACAACCAGGTGGGCGTTGACATCCGGCAGCAGGGGCAAGGCCTGGTGGTCGAGTTCTTGCGCTCGAGCTTGCCTGACAACCTCAGGCGCCGGCTCGATGTGGTCGACTTCGGTACGCCAGTGCAAACCGTGACGGCCGTCCAGATCGGTGACAAGGTGCGCATGGTGGTGGAGCCGCGCGGGGCCTGGGAGCACAGCGCTTATCAGAGCGACAACCAGTTCGTGCTCGAGATCCGGCCACAAAAGATCGACCCGAACAAGCTCACGCAGGGCCCCGGGTTCGCCGGCGAAAAGCTGTCGTTGAACTTCCAGAACATCGAGGTTCGCGCGCTGCTTCAGGTCATCGCCGATTTCACCAATTTCAACGTGGTCACCAGCGACACCGTGACCGGCAACGTGACGCTACGGCTCAAGGACGTGCCCTGGGACCAGGCGCTCGACATCATCTTGCAGTCTCGCGGCCTGGGTCTGCGCAAGTCGGGCAACGTGCTGATGATCGCGCCGAAGGATGAACTGAACGCCAAAGAGAAGAGCGAGCTCGAATCGAACGCCCAGATCGCCGCGCTCGAACCCGTGCGCTCGCAAGCGTTCCAGTTGAACTACACCAAGGCCGAAGAGGTGGCTCGCGGGCTGTCTGGCGAGTCTTCCGGACAGTCCGGCGGTGGCGGTGGCAGTGCTTCCACGGCAACGCGGATCCTGTCGGCACGCGGCACGGTTTTTTCTGAAACCCGAACCAACCAGCTGTTTGTCAGCGACACGCCGGCCAAGCTCGAAGAGATCCAAAGTCTGATCTCGAAGATCGACGTGCCGGTGCGCCAGGTTCTCATCGAAGCTCGCATCGTCGAGGCCGATGACTCGTTCGGGCGCTCGCTCGGGGTGCGGTTGGGCGGCCGGGCCACCTACGGGTTGAAGAATGCCGGGGGCACGCAGGCGGCCATCGGTGGCAACCTGAACGCCGTGGGCTCTCAAAGCGGCCAACTCGCCTCGGGCACCACGGCCAGCCTGAGCGACCTGAATTTCGTCAACCTGCCTGCGACGTCCCAAGGCGGTTTTGCGCCGGCTTCGATGGCCGTGTCGCTGTTCGGCTCGAGCGCGAACAAGTTCCTCAACCTCGAGATTTCCGCCCTCGAAGCCGATGGCCGCGGCAAGATCATTTCCAGTCCGCGCATCGTCACGGCCGATCAGATCAAGGCGATGATCCAGCAGGGCACCAAGATTCCCTACCAGCAAGCGACGTCCAGTGGCGCCACCTCGATTGCGTTTGTCGACGCGACCCTCAAGCTCGAGGTGACTCCGCAGATCACGCCCGAGGGCAACGTGATCATGAGCGTCGAGGTCAACAAGGACAGCGTGGGCGCCAGCACGCAGGGCATACCGTCGATCAACACCAAGTCTGTGAAGACGCAGGTGCTGGTCGAAAACGGCGGCACGGTGGTCATCGGGGGCATCTTCGAGCAGACCGAACGTTCTGACGAAGCCAAGGTTCCTCTGCTGGGCGATGTGCCGGTACTGGGCAACTTGTTCAAGACGAAGACCAGCTCGATGAAAAAGACCGAGTTGCTGATCTTCCTCACCCCACGCGTGGTGAGCGAGCGCACCGCGGCGCGCTGATCGCTGGCGGCTCGGCTTAGCGCCAGCGGGTTCGCGTGCTCATCAGCCTGATCGGGATGCCCGGCGGTGGCAAGTCCACCGTGGGCCGGCAACTGGCACGCCGGTTGGGCGTGGCCTTCAACGACAGCGATACGCTCATCGAGCGGCGCATCGGCTGCAGCATTCGCGAGTTCTTCGACCGTGAGGGCGAGGAGAGTTTTCGCGACATCGAGCAAGCGGTGATCGCCGAACTGGTGGCCACATCGCAAGGCGTGCTGGCCACCGGCGGCGGCGTGGTTTTGCGCGAAGCCAACCGCGAGGTGCTGCACCGCGGCAGTTCGGTGGTCTACCTGCGCTCGTCCCCCGAAGAACTGTTCCGGCGCCTGCGCCACGACACCCACCGGCCTTTGCTGCAGGTCAGCGATCCGATGGCACGGCTGCGCGCGCTGTTCCAGCTGCGTGATCCGCTGTACCGCAGCATCGCCCATTACGTCATCGAGACGGGGCGACCCTCGGTGCCCAACCTGATCAACATGTTGCTCATGCAACTGGAACTCGCGGGTCTGATTCCGATGGACACGGTGCCCTCGCCGGTCGACGGAGCCGAAGCACCGGCCCATTGAAGGCGGTGGTCGCGTTGCAAAATACGCCGATGGCCAACCACCTTCCCACCGAGACCGTCAGCATCGCGCTGGCCGAGCGCAGTTACGACATCCTCATCGGCTGCGGACTGCTGGATCTGCCCTCGGCGCTCTCGTGCGGATCCGCATCGGCCGAGGCGTTGATCGTCACCAACACCACCGTGGCACCGCTGTATGCCGAGCGCTTGCAACGCGTGCTCGCTTTGCACCACACCCGTGTGCGCACCATCGCCTTGCCCGATGGCGAGGTCTACAAGGACTGGGCCACCCTCAACCTGATCTTTGACGAACTGCTGCGCGAGGCCTTCGACCGCAAGACCGTGCTGTACGCGCTGGGCGGCGGGGTGATCGGTGACATGACCGGCTTTGCCGCTGCCTGCTACATGCGCGGCGTGTCGTATGTGCAGGTCCCGACCACGCTGCTGGCGCAGGTCGATTCGTCGGTGGGCGGCAAGACCGCCATCAACCACCCCGCGGGCAAGAACATGATCGGCGCGTTCTACCAGCCCCTGCGGGTGATAGCCGACCTGGACACGCTCGACACGCTGCCCGATCGCGAGATCTCCGCCGGTCTGGCCGAGGTGATCAAGTACGGCCCGATCGCCGACGATGCCTTTCTGGGCTGGATCGAACAGCACATCGACGCCCTGCGTGCCCGCGACAAGACCGCGCTGGCCTGCGCGGTGCGCCGCTCGTGCGAGATCAAGGCCTGGGTGGTGGGTCAGGATGAACGCGAGTCCGGCTTGCGCGCGATCCTCAACTTCGGCCACACCTTCGGCCACGCGATCGAGGCGGGGCTGGGCTACGGCGAATGGCTGCACGGCGAGGCGGTGGGCTGCGGCATGGTCATGGCCGCCGACCTGTCGGTGCGCCTCGGGCTCATCGATGCGGCGTACGCCGAGCGCCTCACCACGCTGATCGAGCGTGCCGGGTTGCCCACGCGCGGGCCCCGGCTCGGCGCAGCGCGCTACCTCGAGCTGATGCGTGTCGACAAGAAGTCCGAGTCCGGCCAGATCCGCTTCGTGCTGATCGACGCCCCGGGTCGCGCCAGCCTGCACCGCGCCGACGACGCGCTGGTGGCCGAAGCCATCGAAGCGCACTGCGTGTGAACGCCACCCACGGCGGGTCGCTGTCCCCGTTCGCCAGCCACCCCGATCGCAGCCGTGGCCGGCGGCACCCCGAGGCGCCCTCGCTCGGGCGCAACGTGTTCCAGCGCGACCGCGACCGCATCGTGCACAGCACGGCGTTTCGCCGGCTGGTCTACAAGACGCAGGTCTTCCTCAACCACGAAGGCGACCTGTTTCGCACCCGCATGACGCACTCGCTCGAGGTCGCGCAGATCGCCCGTTCGATCGCGCGTCCGCTGGGCCTGCATGAGGATCTGGTCGAGGCCATCGCGCTGGCGCACGACGTGGGCCACACCCCCTTCGGGCACGCCGGCCAGGATGCGCTCAACGCCTGCATGCTGCAGTTGCACCCCGATCGGGAGGGCTTCGAGCACAACTTCCAGAGCTTGCGGGTGCTGGATTTTCTCGAGGTTCGCTATCCGCAGTTCGAAGGTCTGAACCTGAGCTTCGAAACGCGCGAGGGCGTGCTCAAGCATTGCTCGCAAGCCAATGCGCGCCGCCTCGAAGCCAGCGAGCCCGGCGGCGTCGGCCAGCGCTTTGTGGCGCGCACGCAGCCGGGGCTCGAAGCACAGTTGTGCAACCTCGCCGATGAGATCGCCTACAACGCCCACGACATCGACGATGGCGTGCGCTCGGGCTTGCTCTCGCTCGAGCAGCTTGAAGAAGCGCAGGTCTTCGACCGCTACCGCATCGAGACCTTGCAAGAGCACCCGCACCTGTCGGGCCGGCGGCTGCTGTTCGAGTCCATCCGCCGCATGCTGTCGGCGCAGATCCACGACGTGATCGCCAGCACCCGCGCGCTGATCGACCAGGCCGCGCCCGCAACGGCCGACGAGGCGCGGCAACACCCACCGCTCGTGTGCTTCAGCCAGACGATGGCCGTGCAAAGCGCGCAGCTCAAGCATTTCCTCAGCCGCAACCTGTACCGGCACCCGAAGGTGCAAGACACCACCGACCGCGCGCGCGAGGTGGTGAGCGGCTTGTTCGAGCGCTACCTGGCTCACACCGCCGATCTGCCCGAGTCCGCACCGGCCTTGCCGCCGCTGCACGACCAGCCGACCCAGCGCGCCCGTGCGGTGGCCGACTACATCGCCGGCATGACCGACCGATTTGCCCTGCGCGAACACGAGCGATTGACGGGCGAGCGTCTGTTCGACTGACGCATGGCCGGGCGGCGGCTGGCGGGTTCGCCAGCGCCGCGCTCAGCGCGTTGGTGCCTGGGAGGCCACGGCTCGCGACTCGAATTCGACTTCGACACGGATCACCGAGCGCACCACCCGGCCGTCGACCTGCCCCGGTGAAAAGCGCGCCTGCCGAAACGCGTCGATCGCGGCCGACGCCAGCGCGGGCCCACCCGACGATCGGTCCACGCGCAGCTTTTGCACGACCCCGGCCTCGTCGATGAAGACCGACAACTGCACGCTGGCCTCGAACCATCCGCGGGCCGACTCCGGGAAGGGCACCTCAATGGCAGCCAGCGGCACCGGCACGACGCTGAGCAGGCCGCGCGGCACGTAGTCGAGCCCGTCAGCCACGGACTCGACCGCCAGGCTCTTTGGCGCGCTCAGCGCATCGTGGGCCGGTGTGGTCGGCGGCGCTGGCTCCAGCGGGGCGGCAGCGGCCACGGCGGCCGGCTTCAGCAGCACGCTCGTCGGCTCAGGCGTTGGCGTGCCGGATGCGGGAGCGCCCAGTGGCGCCAGCATCACCGTTGCCAGGCGCGGTGGCGTGGGTGCCGCTTGCAGGCTCTGGCCGTGCATGAGCGTGAACGCCGCGATGTGCACCAGCGCGGCACCGGCCAGAGCGCCGGCCAGCCGTGGGCCGACGATCAGCGGGCCCACTCGGGCCAGGCTCAGTTCACCAGCTCGCGCCATGACGTGCGGCGCATGGCACCCGACAGGTTCGGCGGGGCGTCATCCTGGGTGCTGAGCAAGCCGTCGCTGCGGGTGATCAGGGTCACGGTGGTGCCGTCGGTGAGTTGCACCAGCGTTTGTCCAACCGCCAGCACGTTGGCAATGAAGGTGCCCGCCGTCGCTTCAGGCGCGGTGTTCGTTGCCGAGCCGGTGTTGATGTCCAGCCGGTACAGGAACGACGAGCCGCCCGCCTGGCACGCGCTGCTGATGGGCACCGAGGTAACCACCGACAGCACGCTCAGCGCGAGCAGCGGGGCCACGTTGACGCGCTCGCCGGCCGATGGCAAATCCATCATCCAGCCGTTCTGGGTCGACCAGTTCACCGGATTCTTGGTGGCGGTGCGTATCGTGTCGCCGCTGGTGTTGGTCGTCGTCGTGAGGGTCTGGGTCACCAGCGTGCCGCCGGTGCGCACGTTGCCCAGCCCGGTGCTGGCCAGCCGGTCGACGATCGCGTAGACCGACTGCCCGCCGGTGCTGCTCAGGTCGCTGGCGCCCAGGTACTCGCCGGTACCCACAAAGATGACGGGGTAGTCGATGCCGCCGTAACTGACGCTGCCCAGCGACGGCTTGGTGGTGATGGGCTGCACAGCCCCGCCCGACGCCGTCAGGCTGGCCAGCGCCAGCGCCTTCAGGTAGGGCTGAACCTGGCTGTCGATGTCAAAGCGCCACAGGTTGCCCAGCAGGTCGCCGCCGTAAAAGCGCTTGGCGGTGTTGTCGGCATCCGAGTCGACCCAGCCGTTGATCTTGGCCAGGCCGCTCGGTGTCGTGACCGAGCCCACGGCTGCGCCGGCGGCGGTCAGCGTCGGGATGCTCGTCGCCAGCACGCCGGTGTTGGCATTGAGCACGAACAGCCGGCCGTTGCCATCGCCTGAGCCCACGTTGTTGTTGTAGCCCGAGGCGAAGACCACCACCCAGGTGCCGTCGACCCGTTTGGTGATGATCGGGTTGCCGAAGCTCAACCCGAGGTTGGCGTTTGAAAACTCCCACAGCGCCTTCGGGTTCGCCGGGTCGGTGATGTCGAGCGCGTAGTACGAGCGCCCGCCGCCGCCCAGCCCACCCACGAGGATGGTCTTCCAGACGCCCGCGACGTAGATGTCGCCCACCACCGGCGCACCGTCCACCAGGTACTGGTGGGCGTTGGAAAAACCGTCGTCGGCCACCTTGTAGAGGTTGGGCAAGACTTCGGTCGGGATGAACGCCCACAGCTCGTTGCCTGTCAGGCGATCAAACGCGTGCAGCATGCCGTCGTTGGCCCCCGCGAAGACCGCCGCCGTGCGGCCGATCTGGGTCGACTTGAAGGTGCCGTAGTTGTTTTCCGTGTAAGGGAAGTTGGGTTTGCCGACGAACACCGGCGCGCCGTTGATGATGTCGCCCAGGCGTGCGTCGCGCGTGCGGTAGTCGGTGTACTCCGTGCCCAGCAGGTAGCTCACCAGGTTGCTGCCCGTGTTGGCGATGGTCTTGTCGACGATCAGCGGGCATTGCTGCGGGTTGGTGGTGGCCACGCCCGTCTTGTTGCAGAAGTTGTCGAAGTAGACCTTCTCGGCGGTAGTCAGATTGGCGTAGCTGAAGGTCTTGAGCGCGCCGCCGCTGCGGTAGTACACGGTGCGCGGGTTGGTGCTCAGGTCGCGGCTTTGCAACTGTGCCGCCGCCGACCAGCTCGCCGTGGTGGACAGCGTGCCGGTGTTCGGGTCGATGGTGTAGCGCTGCAGGTCGCCGGTCCATTTGACCGAGGTGAACTGCGCCAGAAAGATGTCGTTGTCGCCGTTGACCGGCTGCAGCGTGCTGGTGGCCGCTGCCGAGGCCGAGCCGACCTTGGCCTGAACGCTTTGCAGGGCCGAGGCCAGGCTGTCGACCAGTGCCGCCGGATCGCCCGCCGTGAAGTACTGGCCGCGGCCATTCACCGCCGCATGCCACAGGTCATCGATGTTCTCGGGTTTCCCGCCGGTGCCGCTGTCGCCCGGGATCGGCCAGATCTTGGTGCCCTGCACCAGCGACACGTAGTCGCCCGAGCTTTGCGTGAGGTAGTTCTTGTCGAACTTGAGCGTTCCGTTCACGCCCAGCCCGATGGTGAACGTGATCATGTTCTGGGTCGGGTCGGTGGGGTTGTCGCCGGTCTTCACGCCACACACGCTCGAGCTGCCGCCCAGTGCCCCGGTGCAGTTGCCCAGCGACTCGTCACGCAGATCGGTGTCGTAGTAGTACTCAGCCACGTCGGCCAGCGAGTTGGTCGCGCCGCCGGTGCTGGTGGTGTTCGTGTTCGTGGTCTTGGTGCCGGTGACCGAGTTGTCGGAGACGTTCGATGTCGTGGGCCCGCTGAGCGTGACATTGGCCAGGGTGGTCGACACCGAGGGGTTGGTGACCGTCTGGCCGGAGCTGACGGCGGCCAAAGTTCCTGCGGCCGGATTCGATGTCAAGGTGCTGCTGCAGCTGGTCGTGGTGGTGACCTTTGCGGCGTAGCTCGGCGGTGCGGCCGTGGTGACGACCGCCGCGGCGACGACGGGCGTGATCGCTGAGGCGGACCCGCTCACGCTGGAGGGGGTCGGTGTGGATGCGGCGGTGTTTGTCGTGCCCGCCACGTCGCCGGTGTTGGCGGTTTGCACCCCGTCGACCACGGTGATCACCTGGGAGTGTGGCGTGGTGTAGACCGTGGTCGTGGTGGCGGTCTGGGTCACGTTGGTCTGCTGCGCCGTGGTCGTCGTCACGCTGCTCTTGGCGTAGACGTCGGTCTGGGTCACGGTCTTGGTGAGCAGCCCCTGGCCCGAGGTCGTGCACGTGGCGCTGGGCGCGTACGTGTATTTCGTGGTCGATCCGACCGTGGCTGGGGTCGTGAGTTGTGACGACAGACCGGTCACGGTGTAGCCAAAGACCGTCGTCGATGGCGTGGGGTTGCTCCCTTTGATCGTGAAGGTCCCGTTGTAGCCTGACGGGCTGACATTGGCCAGGGTCACCGAATTTCCACTGACGAATGCCTGCGGTGCTGCCGTCTTCAGCGTGACCGTCACGGTGCAGCTGTAGACCGCTGGGGACCCCGAGGAGGTGCACGTCGATGTGATCGAGTTGAAGCTGCCGGTGCCCGTCCCGATGCTGGTCTTGTCTCCAAGTGTGTAGGTCGTCGCCACGTTGCCCGACTGCGGCGAATTCGCGGTGTAGGTGTCGACCGTCGTGTTGAGCGCGCTGCTGTACTGCTTGGTGGTCGTCACCGTCTGGTCGACCTTGGTGCGCACCACGTTCCAGGTGCTGGTGGTGATCGCGGTCGACGAGAGGCCGTCGTAGCGCGGGCGGGGCGTCGGCAATCCATCGCGCTGGCCGACGGCGTTGCCGGCCAGATCCAGCGGACCGAAGGTCGCGGTTTCGTCGTTGACGTTCCAGTAGCCGTCGGTCGAGAGGATCGTGAAATTCTTCTGGCACGAGTACTGGATCGGATCGACGGTCTGCGCCGGCACCTTGTTGGCGTAGTAGCGGCCCACCTTGGACAGCGCCGCGCGCAGCGGCGTGTAGCCCGACGGTGTGGCCCCGAACACGTCGGTGAAGAACTTGCCCTTTTGGGTGGCGTCGAAGTCGCGGATGTGGAGGAACTCGGCGGGCGTGGTCGTGGGCTCCGTCACGCCGGTGTTGCTGATCGTCGTGTAGCCCACCCGGTAGTTGCTGCCCAGCGTGGAGAACACCCGCGACAGCGAGGACTTGGCCATGTTCATGCGGGTGTTGTAGTAGGCGTACCAGTTGGCGTAGTTCTGTGCTTCGCTCGAGGCGGCGGTCACCGTGACCTTGGTGAAGACGCCGCTGCCCGGTGAGGAGCCGATCGTGCTGTTGCACTGCCCGTAGAAGGTGGTCGAAGTGATCACCCCCGCGCTCGTGTAGGTGTAGCTCAGCGCGGTCTCCGCTCCCGTGTACCGGTAGTAGGTGGGAATGTTGGGCGAGCCTTGGCGGACGCGGGGGGTGGCGAGGCTGCCGCTGCTGCCCACCGATGACGTGATGCTCAGGACCAGCACCCGGGTCGACGAGTTCCAGCTCGTGACCGTGCCAAGGATGTAATTGGTGGTGCTACCGGTGCTGTAGACCGTCACAACGTCGCCAATGGCGAAAGTGCCGCTGCCGAGCCCGGTGACGCTGTTGAGCGTGTACGTCAGGGTGTTGCCATTCGTGACGGGCAGCGCCTGCGAGGTCGGTGACGTCAGGCTGTACCCCGTGCCGGTCATGCTGTTCGGATTGCTGGCGGTGGTGATGAACGCGGTGCTGCCCGCGGCCTGACTGGTGCCGTCGGCGTTGACCGGCAGCGCGTAGACCGTGCCCGGGTTGTAGGCCAGACCGTTGCACTGCGAAGACAGCTTGCCGTACTTGGTGGTCGAGAAGTTGGCTTCGTCGGGCAGGTAGTCGTAGGCCATCGAGCCCGAGTCATCGAGGATGAACATCAGGTTCGGCTTGACCAGCGTCGATGACGAGGTGAACAGCGGCGCGCTGGCGATGTCGGTGCTGGCGGCCCACACGCCAGTCACGGCGGCCAGCCACAGCGCACAGGTCAAGGCGGGCGCGCAGGCCCAAGCGAGCGGGCGGTATCGGACGGGTTTCATGGGGTTTCCTGAGCAGGCCCGTCGGGGCCTAGAAATGGACCAGCGTCTCGGTGTAGCTCACGGTGTTGCGAGCGCCGTCGGTGCGAACGATGATCCGGTAGTAAGGGCTGGAGGTCAGGCCACTGAGTCGCCCACCCGAGCCCACCTCGCCTCGTTCCGAGGCATTCGCGGTGGAAATCGTGGCCGGCTTGGCGCACGGGTTGGCCGAGGAGATCGCCGCCGATGTCTTGCACAGCCGGGTGATCACCCAGCGCACCTGGTTGCCGTTGACCGGCGTGCCCAGCTTGGCGCGCACCGTGCAGGCGCTGAAGGTGCCGGCGACGGCGTAACTGCACGAGCCGTCGCCAAACCAGTCGACCAGGGCCAGCGGGGCCTGGGACGTGGTGCGCCGCCCGGTCGGGTCGAGCCCGTCCTGGCTGTTGGCGTAATAGCCCGACGCGGCGATGTCGGCGTCCATGCTGCCGGTCTGGGCGCTGGTCTGCAGCCACGCGAGGGCCTCGGCGGCGGCCGAAGCGCTCGCCGAGGTTGCGTCCTGCTTGAAGCTGAGGTTGCCGACGATCATCGAACTGACGTCCACCGAGCGCAGCAGCGCCACGGCCGCCAGCGACAGCATGACCAGCGCCATCATCGCGAAGATGAGCGACAGGCCGCGCTGCCCGGCACGGCGCCACCCGGGGGCGATGCGAGCCAGTGCGAGCGGCTTCGGCAGGGTGCGCTCGGGCATCAGGAGCTCCACAGCATGTTGCGCAGCGGAACCACGGTGTCCGAGACCTTGTAGCGGTAGTGCTGCCAATCGGGCAGGGCCGTGATGTCGAGCGTGAGGCACTTGCTGGTGCCGCAGGCGGCCGTGCCGCTGATCGTGGTCGTGGTGCCGACGTTCCACAGCGGGCTGGCGGTGCTGACCAGTTCCTTCTCGTACTGCGCGCTGCGCGTGACCAGCGCGAGCCGCACCGACAGCACTTGTGACCACCCGGCGGTGGTGGTCGGGGTGGTGCGGTCGTAGGTGTCGACGATGCCATCGCCGTCGGTGTCCTTGCCGTAAAACGCCTGCAGACCGACCACGTTCGGGTACAGGTCGACCGGGGCGGCCGTGGTGGCGGGCGCCGTGGCCGAGAACTCGCTCAGTTGCAGCACGTTGGCCGACGAGATCGAGTAACGCCGGTCGATCAGCGAGCCCAGGTTGACCAGCAGGTCGCCCTCGTTGTAGGTCGCCGTCGGAAACCCGGACGGGTTCCAGCCGGTGGCTGCATTGGCCCGGTTGATCTGCCCGTCGATCGATGGGGCCGCCGTGACCTGGAACACCTCGCACAGTGACACGCCGTTCTTGGCCGCCAGGAACAGATCGCCGTTGGCCACGCCCAGTGTCGACGCGACAGAGAACACCACCTTGGCCGTGCCGGCGCTCGAGGGGTCGTAGGACGGCGCGATCACGCGCGTGGGAATCGAGTAGCTGGCCTTGGCGCTGGCGAGCACGCGAATGATGTTGCGCGTGGGGTCGGTGGCATCGATCTGCACCGGCGCCAGGACGGTCGGGAAGGTCGGTGTGGCCGCCCCGGTGGCAATCTGGGCGCCGTTGTACTTCGCGCTGATCGCGCAGCCGAGGATGGCCGGGTCGCTCGAAAAGCCGTAGCCCGCCATCTGGATGTCACGCTGGATCGCATCGATGGCGAGCGCGCCGTTGACCTGGGCGTCGGAGCCCGTGGTGGTGGTGCGCCTTTGCCCCTCGGAGACCACCAGCACCTGCGTGATGCAAAGCGTCGTCAGCAAACCGATGACCACCGCGACCATCAGTTCGACCAGACTGAACCCGCGCTGTCCCCGCCGACGCCTGCCGTCCGCGGGATCCGCGGCGTGGCCCTTACTGCAAGACGTTGGTGTGCGACACATAGCTGTGCTGGCCCTCGTTCGGGACGTTCCAGGTCAGCGAGATGCCGACCTCTCCGCTGGTGGTGTCGATGCTCAGATCGGTCGAGCCGCCGGGCAGGCTGGCCGCCACCTTGTTTTGCCAGTCGAGGCAGGCGGGTTGATTGGCGCAGTTGGCCGTGGTGTAGTTGGCGCGGTTGGCGACGCTCTCGACCCACAGGATGCCCACGAGCTCGCTGACCAGGCTCGCGGCGTCACCGCGGAATTTGGCGGCGCTTTGCGCGCGGGTCATCGAAGCCTGCAGGCCGATGATGCCCAGCACGCCGAAGGCGAAGATCAGGATAGACACCAGCGCCTCGATCAGCGCGACGCCGCGCAGGCCGCGCTGCCGCGCTGCCATGGATCGAAGGGCCGGGGGCCGTCGCGCGTGACCCATCACGGACACTTTCTCGGATCGGTGCTGGCGGTCACGTTGACGTCGCAGGTGCGTACCGAGCCGCCCGCAGACACCACGATGCGCAGCGCACGCGCTCCGCCGGCGGCGTGGGTGACGTCGATCTTCGCGATCTGCAAGGGTTGGCGGCAGGCGTCTGCCGGGCCGGTGCTGCTGTCGACCACCCGACCGAAGCCATTGAAGCGCACGCACTGGGCGGTGTCTCCGGTGGCGGTTTGGGCCGCCACGGTGACGCCGGCACCGCCATCGCCCGCAGCGTGGGTCTCGGTGATCATGGGTGCGCTGGCCGGGCTGGGCGCCGCGGCGCACGCGCCGCTGGGGTCGTTCAAGCTCACCACCCAGGAGCCGGAGGCCGACGAGAGCGCACAAAAATTGTCCACCGCGGTTTCGGTCGACCCCTGGACCAGCCAGAAAGTGACCATCTGGTTCGTGCGCAGGGCCTCCGAGCGCGCGCGCATCAGACCGCTCTGCATGGATGCGGCCGCATTGCGCACCCGGGTGTTGCGCAGCCAGTCGGACACGGAAGGGAATGCCGCAGTGACCAGCAACACGATCACCGTGAGGGTGACGGCCAGTTCGACCAGGCTGAATCCGCTTTGGGCCGGCCTGCGCATTAGCACTCGCTTCCGTTCGCCAGCCAGCAGGCCTTGCTGACGGCGCTGCCCTTGAACTGGGTCGTCGCCTTGGTGCCGTCGGTGGTCAGCGTGTAGACGCTGCCGACGACCCGCCCGGTGGCTCCGGTGGCCGTCAAGGTGTAGGTCTGGAAGGTGCCCGATGTCGTGCAGGTGTAGGAAAAATACTTGGCGCCCGACGGCGTCGCCGGTGGCGCCCATGACGCGCCCGTGGCGCAGGTCGTGCCGCTGGTGGCGTAGGCCCGGTTGTCCTGGTAGTACTGCTCGAGCTTGACGCGCAAGTCGGAGAGGTTGGCGAACGCCTCGGGCAGTTGCCCGCGCCTCACGTAATCCGTGTACGAGGGCAGCGCCACCATCGTCAGAATGGCCATGATGGCCACGACGATCATCACCTCGATCAGTGTGAATCCCCGCACTGACAGTTTTTTCACCATGTCTGCCCTTCGGTGCACGCGTTGATTTCGCCCGAACTGGCCGAATGAGCCGGCGGTTTTTTGTTCGCGCCGGCGGTGTCGCTCAAGCGCCGGGGCGCTGAGGTGATTTCTGTGACATCCATCCAGCAATTCCCTCCCTCTGGAAAGGACAGACCCGCCGGAAAACATGTGTCAATGTGAGACAAATGCGTCAAACTTGTCTTTTGGTAATTTAACCCAAGGGTGGTCGTTTGGGCGTGAGGTTTTCACGTCGAAGCGGTAGTGGTTCACGGCGGCACCGATGTGCACCGCTGGGGCGTGTCACCGGCACGCCGATTCGAGCGCGCTGCCCGATCACATCGCCGGCTGGGCCGATCGGTTTGTCTGGCTGGAACACCAGCGCCCGCGGGACTTGGGCGTCCCCGGGTGTGTGTCGCGCGGCTTCAGTCGGCGGCGAGCACCAGCTCGATGTGCCGCACGCTGGCCACCGCCACGCCGCGGCGCTGAGCGGGTCGCAGCACCGTTTCGCACAGCCTGGCTGCCACGGCGAGTTGCAGCGCGCTGGGCTGTGGCGGCTCGCTGCGGGTGACGGCGCATTGCCGCGCCACACCAGCCTCGCTGATCAACACATCGACGCTCACGCTGCGCACGCCCTGGGCCATCAGCATCGGCACATCGACTTGCCACTCGGGCAGTGGCATCGCCGGTGCATCGACTTCGGAGGTGTCGAAATAGCGCTGGCCCGCCTCTGGCGTGGCGGCGGGGTCGGTCAGTGCCCCAGCTGAGGATGGCTGGGGCTCGCCAGATGACGTGGGCATCGAGGGAGGGGCCGTCGAAAACGCCTGAGCAACCGTGCGCACCTGCATCGATGCGACCTGCGGTGAGCGCGCCGGCAGGTGTGGCAACCCGGCCGAGTTGCCACCACTCACGACGGCCGCCAGCGCAACGTGCAGCGCCGCGGCACCCACCACCGCGGCTGCGAGGCGGCGCCAGGCGAGGCCTGCGCCGATGCCCGCCCGAGCGGGTTCAGTCGGCGCCGGGGCCTGCGTGCGCACCGTCTATCTCCAGCAACTTTGCATCGCCGCCACCTGAGTGGCGCCCGCGGATGCCGTGTAGCTGACCAGCTGCCGCACGCCCGTGCTGGTGATCTGAAAGTTGCCGCACTTGTCGCCCACCATCGTTCCGGCACGCGTGGCCGTCACGGTGTAGGTGCTGGTGGACCCGGTGCCGGTGACTGCCACCGCAATCGTGTAGGCGGCGGTTCCGGAAGTCGGTGATTGGCTGTAGCGGGCCGCAAGCATCGTTGCCACCGCCACCCCGGCTGTGTTCTGGTCGTAGGCGTAGTTCTCGGCGTAAAAGCGCTCCATCCATTGCGCTGCTTGCATGAGCTGCGACTGAGCCTCGGCGCGTCGGCCGCGGGCGATGTAGTCCTTGTAGGACGGGTAGGCGATCGCCGACAGGATCGCGACGATCGCCACCGTGATCATCAGTTCGATCAGGGTGAAGCCCCGCTGGGCGCCACGGCCGGATCGCGCGGAGGTTTTCGGCGTGCGGGATGTGTTCATGCTCAACGTGTCTTGAAGCCGGGAATCTCGCGCCAGAAGATGCGCCCGGAACCCAGGTTCCCGAAAAGATCGACTTTTCCCGACGAGGCACCGACATAAGCGGTGCAATTGAGTGACCCGCTGGCGCAGCCAGCATGGGTTGAAGCATTGCCCACCAGGTCGCTGACGAACTGCCCCTTCTGGTCGGTGACCGGCACGGTGGCCAGCATGTAGGTCACGTAGGACGGCAAGATGCTTTTCATCGTGGGGTCGGTGACGTTGGCGCTGCCGAGCAAGCCGCTGGGCAGGCCGGTGACGGGATCCACGCCCACCAACCGGGCCACCGGGGTGCTGGTGCACGGATCGGTGGCGGCACCGGTCAGGGCCGGCGCCGGGGACACCGTGACCGTCAGCACCTGGCCGTTGGCGATGGTGAGGTTGTTCAGCCCCATCTCGGATGACACGTTGAAGAACATCGACCAGCCGTTCTTGGCGCCCCAGTCGATCGCATCCCCGGTCACATAGCGGGTGGTGTCATCGCCGTTGACGTTCACCAGCGTGCGCGTGGCCAGCGAGCTCAGGCTGCGCGGCAGCGCGGCTTCCATGGCGGCGGCCGTGGCGAGGGAGCCATTCGAAAAGGTCGGCTTGTCCCACACGCCGAACATGGCGTTGGTGCGTGTGGTGTTCGGGAAGTCCGTGGCGGCGTACAGCGCCGTCCCGCTCACGATGTCCACGATCATGCCGCCCAGCGGGTGGAAGTTGACCACCGGGGCCCCGGTGATCGGCAACGGGTGGTTGCCCGCGTCGATGGCCTTGAACAGCGGCTTGCCGAAATACGACACAGACCAGTTGTTCGGGTCGGCGCTGCTCACATCGAAGCGCCAGAGATTGCCCTTGAGATCGCCGGCATAGATGTAATCGGCCACGCGGTCGTTGTTGGTGTCGATCCAGGTGACCTGCGACAGCCCGTTGCAGTCCACCGCCGGGCTCGTCACCGTGGTGCTGCACGTGCTGGTCGGCACCACGAGCTTCTTGTACTTGCCACCGCTGCCGGCGGCGTTCCCGTCCGCGAAGACGATGAACAGCGCCGCGTTGCCCGTGGTGCTTTCAACGCCATTGCCAAACAGCGCGGCGAAGCGCCCGTTGTTCATCATGGCGATCTGGCCGGGCTGGTTGGTGGCGCGGTTGAGCGTGGGCTCGGTGACGATGTAGCCCAGATCGGTGTCGTCGGCACCGGTCAGTTGCCACTTGAAGATGCTGGACGCATGGGCCTCGTCCAACTGAGCGCCGCTCACCGTGGTCAAGCCGCTGGCATCGGTGGCCACCGTGCCGGCGTTCGTCACGTCCAGCGCAAAGATGCCCTTGCCGCCGCGGCCGAGCGACGAGAACAAGTAGGTGGCCCAGGCGCCGCTGACCTTCACGTCGCCCACGAACGGCGAGCCGTCGACGAACGATTGCACCTTGGCTCCGTTGGGGTCGGCGTAGGCCTTCAGGTTGGCGAACACGGGGTCCGGGACGTACGACAGGATCGGCTTGCCACCCAGGCTGGTGGCGCTGGCATCGAAGCCGTGCAGCATGCCGTCACCCGCGCCGGCCCACAGCAGCAGGCGGCGGCTCGACCAGGCCGAGACGAAGTCGGCGTAGCCAGTGAAGGCGGTGCCGAAGTAGCGACCGTTGGGACGCTTCTGGATCGTCGGGTTCGAGTTGACGATCGGCCCCAGGATCGACGCTGCCGCTCGAGTGCGGAACAAGCTGGCATAGCTGGTGTCGCCACGCAGCCATTGCAGCAATTCCTGCCCGTAGGTGCCGCCGTTGTTGACCCCGCCCACCGTGGTTTGCAGAACCACTTGCTTGGCGCTGCTCAAGGCCGCCCAGGTGAAGGCCTGGCCCACGGCCGCGTCGTTGGTGATGACCTGGCGCGCATTCCATGCGGTTTGCGTGAGCAGCGTCTCGGCGCTCCAGGTTTCGTTGCCGGGCGAGGCGAATGAGCCGTCGGCCTGCAAGGCGTACGAGCGCAACGCGCCGCTGCCGTCACCCGCGTTGAAGGTGGCCACCACCTTCAGATCGCCTTCTTGAAGCTGGCTCGAGGCGATGGCCGGCGCGGTGTTCGATGAGGTGACGATGTCCTCGAGGATTTCCTGCAGCGAGGTGGCCAGCAGGTCCGGGCGCCGCGCGTAGAAGTAGTTGTCCGGGTTGCCGTCGCAAGGGTCGGCCACGGTGCCGGCGCACGACGTTCCGTCGGCCTTCTTGCGGTCCCACTGGTTGAGCCGGGTCGGGTACAGGTCGGTGGCCGCAGCCTTGTCGTCGCTGGTGTACTTGAAGCCGCCGTACTTGGCGATGTACCAAAGCGGCTCATTGAGCTTCACGTTGGTCGCACCCGTCATGTTGAAGGTCTTGTAGGTCTCGCCGCGGATGTAAGCCCCCGTGGCGGTCAACCTCGAGCACAGCTTGGTCGTGGTCGAACCCGTCGGTACCGGGCAACTGCTGTTCGAGGTCGCTGCAGCGAGAGAAATGCTGGCCGTGGTGTTGGCGACGTAATTGTTGATGCCGCTGTGCATGTACAGCCCGTCGGTGCCGGTGCCCACCAGGGTGTAGCCAAAGCCGAAGGGTTGCGTGGAGCCGGTGTTGGCCTCGATGGCCTGCGTGTAGATGGTGACGGTGGGCGCCGCCACCGTGCCGCCAACCACCCAGCGGATCGAGTCGAGCTGATCCTGATCCTGGTCTTCGCCGAGCATGCTGTGCTGCCACAGCACCAGCGCCGATCCGGAGGCGAATCCGTTGACGTCAGTGGCGGTGCCCAGCACCTTGAAGTCCACCATGTTGCCCGGCAGGGCCGGTGCTCGAATCGAATCCAGGCTGGCCGGGGTGATGTACACCCGAGGGCACGCCGGGTTGCCCAGGCCACCGCTGGCCACCGAGCAGTTGGCGTTGCCCGGCAGCGGCACTTCGATCGTGGCCGCGCTGCCGGCGAGCGTCACGCCGTAGTTGCGCACCGTCATGGCGTTGTAGGGCAGGTCCGGGATGCCGTTGGCCGTCGCGTCGAGGTCGCTGCGAATGCGGTGGGTGTTGGCGTATCCGGCCACGCCCGCGCCCAGGAAGGTGCCGTGGAAGTTGGGACCGTTCGGGCAGGCGCCCTCAACCAGGCCCAGGTCGGTGATGGTCTTGCCCGTGCACTGCAGGTCAGCTCTGCCGCCGATGTTGCCGGCCGGGCCTAAGTTGTTGCCCACCAAACGCGTGGTGCCGGTGATGCCCTCCTTGTCGCCAATGATCTTGGTCAGGGAGGCTGCCGTGGCGGTGCCGGTGATGTTGCTGAAGGCCGTTAGGCCCGACACGTCGTCGTAGCTGTTGATCGCTCCCGACATCGTGATGATGTTCAGCGGACGGCAGATGCCGCGGCCGTAGAGCTGGTAGCGCTTCTGGCCGGCATTGATGGTCGTGTTGTCGAAGGTGCTGCCCAGCGGATCGACCCAGCCCCCGTTGGTCCCGCTGGGGATGGGCAAGCCCACCGCCGTGTCCTTGGTGCCAGCCGTCACCTGAGGGGTCTTGCCGGCGTAGTAGCGGATCGACTCCAGCAGCAATTCGCCCACCGGGTTGCCCCAGGAAGGGCAACTTCCGTTGGCCAGGTTGTCCGAGTAGCAGGTGTCCGCGTAATTGCCGGTGCTCTCGTCGTAGCCGTACAGGGTGATCTCGCTGAGCGACTGCACGATGCCGCCCTTCGATGTGCCGCCCGTACCGGCGGTTGAGGCCAGGAATTTCCCGGTGGCCGGGTCGATGAACTGCCCCGTCGTGGGGTTGATCTCGTCGTTGATCTCGCCGATGTTCTTGCGCAGCACGCCGGCTTGCAGGTTGTTGTCGTAAGAGCCCATCAGCAGGCCGAACTCGGCGCGCGCGGCCTGGCTGCCGCTGCTAGTGCTTTCACCGAAGTCGTGCAGCAAGCCGCTCGGCTTGTAGACCACTCCCGCTCCCGTGCCGTATTTCTTGCAGTTGGACTCCAGCAGGCCGCTCACGCAGACCTGCACGCGGGCCGTGAAGGCGGGCCCCACGGTGCCGCTGCTGGCGCTGTAGGTGGCGCCATCGGTGCCGGACACCGGCACGCTGATCTTGTGCACGTAGTTGGCATTGGCCGAGCCGAGGGTGCCGATGGGCGTCTGGTAGTTGGCCGTCAGGAATGCGATCGTGGGCGTTTCCCAGGTGTAGGGGACTTCACTCGACCA
This sequence comes from Burkholderiales bacterium, assembly GCA_947451035.1. Classification (GTDB taxonomy): domain Bacteria; phylum Pseudomonadota; class Gammaproteobacteria; order Burkholderiales; family Burkholderiaceae_C; genus PBB1. Next base: position 7,595 of record CANFXR010000016.1, on the reverse strand, counting down.
GTTGCAGCTGCGCACCTCCGTCATGTTCCACAGCGCGAAGTTGCCGATGGCCACCCGGATCTGCGGCGTCAATGAATCACCCTGCGCGTGCGATACCCCGGCGTTTTCAGCCGGCCTGCGGCACAGCGTGATGCCCTTTTGGATCACCGTGGCGCTGCTGAATGGCGTGACGCGGTTCAGGTCGGTGCCGTTGTAGTACTTGACGAAGGCCTGGCTGTTGCGCGGCACGAACGATTCCTCGAGCGTCGTGCTGGTGGCCGAGTCGCCTGTCTTGTAGCGGTCGTTCTGGAGCGCGCCGTAGTACGAACGCAGTCCACCGAAGAACACCTTGCGCAGCACGTCGATGCGCGACATCGTGGACCAGTTGAGGAAGTTGCCGCTCCATTGCCCGGTCGCGCCCGAGGCGCAGTAGTGTTTGCCCAGATCGCCACCGGACGTGCTGACGGCGGCTGCCGGCACGAACCGGCCGCTGTTGGTGGTCTCGTACGTGTAGCACTTGTCGGAGTCGAAGTAGCCGTAGTAGCTGAAGCCGGGCTTGTAGGTGTAGTCGATGACGCCGTCGAAATCGATGTCCTCGAAGTCGGTGTAGGCCTTCCAGAACATCGAGAAGTCCTTGGACGCCGTCAGCATCACCATCGGCTTGTTTTGCGTGGTCGAGGTGATGTTGGGCGGGATCGTGCTGAGGGCGGCGGCGGCGGGGCCGGCCAGCGCGACCAGTGCGAACGCGAAGATCAGGGGCAGTTTTTTCATGGGAGCCTCGGGTCTGGATTCAGTTGGGCGGTCGCACATAGCTTTGCAGCACCACTTCGGTATTGATGTCGGTTCCAAAGCCGCGTGCGGTGATGCGCATCACCGCGTCGTACTCGCGATCGATCCACTCGATCAGGTATTCGGGCTGCCGGGCGACGCCGCCGATGTGGGGCGTGCCGGTGTAGGTGCCGATCGGCACGCCGCCCGCAAACGTGCTGCAGTTCAGCGCCCCCGAGTTGTCGCCCCACAGGCCACCCTTGGCGGCGGGCCACCAGGCCTGGGCGTTGGCCGCGGTGGCGTAGTTGCTCGCGGCCAGGTAGTCGGGGCTGACGCGGCACTGGCCCTTGGGGCAGGTGGCCTCCCACAGCCCGGGCACCAGCTTGTCCTTCAACGGGCGCGCGCCGGTGCGATCGCACACGGCGTTGGCCGGCATGGCGCTGTACGAGGAAAACAGGTCTCGCTCGGCATCGCGCAGCGCGGCTTCGGCCGACTGGCGGGCGATCTCGTAGTCGAGCTGGTTGCGCGTGATGCCTTCGCCCAGCGTCGAGCGCCGGATCCCGAAGACGGCCGCGATGGTGATGACCAGCAGGAACATCAGCACCACCGGAAGCGCGATGCCGCTGGCGCGGGTGTGGCCTCGGTGCCTGAAGGATGGGGTCATGGTGCGGTGGCTCACAACAGGGCGCTCAGGTTGTTGCGCACGGCGTACACACGCTGAAAGCTCTTGAAGATGTAGCGGTTGCCCGAGGGCATCGAGATCGTCTGGCCACGGCAGTCGGTGTAGGTGCGCACGCTGCCCGTCTTGTCTTCCTGGCGTCCGTTGCTCACCGAGCGCACGAGCACGCACACGCTCACCGCGGTGACCCGTTGCCAGGCGGTGCGCCCACCCACCACGGGCTGTGCGGTCACGTTGGCCGCCGTCATGAAGTCGGTGGGCGATTGCTCGGATCCGTCGCCGCTGTACAGGCCGTAGCGGATGACCAGGTCGTCGATGCCTTGCAAGGCGGATTGCGACGAACCCGCTTCCAAACCGTTGCCGTGACAGCCGAGGTTGTTGGCGCTGACCGTGTTGCCATCGGTGTCGACGTAGGTGGTTCCGGCCACGATGCCGAACCGGTTCGACACGAACAGCGGCAGCCCCGTCGCGCTGCGCGAGGCGTTGGCGGTGTCGTTGGCGACCTTGTTGCGGTTGCAGTCGTTGGTGTTGCCCAGCAGCGAGTCGTTGCCGAACTCGGGCGAGGCGAAGTAGTTGATGACGATCGAGTCGGGCTTGTTGGCAGCCGTGGCGGTGCAACCCATGGTGCCCGGGTCGTAGTTGGCGCCATCGCAGCCGAACAGGCCGGCGTTGAATGCGGGCTTGGTGACGTCCTTGCCGTTGAAGTAGGCGCCGGCGAACTGGTTGTTGGTGGCCCAGTCGTTGCCGAACTGAGCGGGGTAGAAGCCGGCCTTCTGGATTTCGCGCCCGATCATGTCGAGCGCGATCTTGCCGGTCTCGTTCACGTCCGTGATGGCCTGCGAGCCGCGCGCTGTCTCGCGGGTGCCGAGGTACAGCGCCGCAGCGGCCAGCGACAGCACGATGCCGATCACCAGACCGACCAGCAATTCAACCAGGCTCACGCCGCGTTGCCTCGAGGCCGCAGGAGTGCGGCGCTGGGCCGCGATGTCTAGGCGCAGGAGGCTCATGGCACGATCGTCATGTTGGTGCAGCGCACGCCGTTGATGACCTGCGCGCCCGCCGGACAGCACTGGCGCGCGGCGATGCCGGTCATGGCCGCGGTGCAGGTGGCCGATGCGTCCAGGGTCACGCCGTCGGCGGTGACAAAGGTCTTGTCGAACCACATCACGGTCGCCTGGTAGCCCAAGTCGCGCTCGCCGGACACCCACACGCCCGAGCCCGGCATGCTGCGGTTCAGCCCGATGCGCCACTCGGTCAGGTGAAAGTCAGCCAGTTCCGCGGCGGTGCACGTGGTGGCCATGCAGTCGGTGTTGATGGCGACGGTTCCGCTGGCCAGTGCGCTGCGCTGGTTCGCGTAGTTGGTGGCGTCGAACACATAGGCGTCCACCGCGGCCGTCGGGTTGGCTCGCACGCGGTCGGCCAGATCGGACAGACCCGACGAGATCGATGCGCGCGCCCAACCGCCTTGCGAGTAGCGCAGCGATGCCGCCGACAGCCCTGCGATGCCCAGCAGGCCGATGGACAGCACCAGCATGGCCACCAGCACCTCGAGCAGCGTGGTGCCCGCCTGTGTGCGTTGCCGCGACTGTTGCATCGGGCGCGGCACATCGGCACCGGCTCGGGCGTGACTGGGGGATGAAGTCAACAAGATCATGGCGTCAGTTGCAGTTGGCCGAGTACTGCCGCACCGTGGGGCGCCCCGCCGCGTCGAGGCACACCGTGCGTCGGTAGCTCGTGGCAACGCCCGCGGGCGGTTGAATCTGGAAATTGCCGGTGGCGGTGAGGTTGGCGTAGCCGCGCGGGTCGAACAGAACGATGTTCAACGCTGAAGACGACGGCTGCAGCGTGTAGCCGGCGGCCTCGCCGGATCGCTGCTGCAGCACCGTTCCACCGACGCCGGCTCCGGCCGGATCGGTGGCGGTGGCGTCGCACGTCGGGTTCTGGAAGATCAGCCAGCCGTTGGCCAGAAAGTCGGCCACCGCTCCATTGGAGGCGGCACAGGTGGTCGCGTTGTTGGCCGAGGCCGCGCACAGCGACACGCAACTGTTGCGCGACACCGCCAGCGCGCGGGCTTGCTGCAGCGCTGCCGCGAATTCGTTGCCGACATTGGCGACCTTGTTGCGAACCACCACGTTGCGCAGGTTCGGCGCAGCGAGCGATGCGATGATTGCCAGCAAGGCGATCACCACCATCAACTCGATCAACGTGAACCCGCGTGAGAGATGTTTCAAGTCAGAACCCTGTTGAACCTTCATCAGCCGGCGACCGCCCGCCATGCCCGAAGTGGATCTTTGACGGCACCTTAGTTCGGATGACGCACCACACGACAGAGCGATCGGGCCGGCGGTTCATTCGTCCGGATGGGCGGTTGGGTCACCGTGCAGATTTCTCGAACCTCCGAGAGAGGGCGTCCGGCGCCATGAATTTCTTGACCTCCACCGCACCACCTTTTTCGGCTGCCGCATGGCGCGACTGAAGCGCTTGATCGTTCCGCAGTTGCCGCATCTGGTGCAGCAGCGGGTGGTGGCGGGCTGCGAGGGTTTGTCCGATGTGGTGGATCAGCAGGCCTTCGCGCTCGCCTTGCGTCACTGCTGTGACGAGCACGAGGTCGCCGTCATCGCTTATGCGTTGCTGGGCCAGCAAACGCTGCTGCTGCTGATTCCCCCGAGCGTCGAGTCGCTCGGCAAGATGGTGCAAGCGCTCACACGCCAGTTCGTCGGTCCGTTCAACCGCCGCCACCAGCGTTCTGGCGCGCTGTGGCAGGGTCGTTTCTGCTCGGCGCCGTTGGAGTCGGCCACCGAGTTGCTGAACTGCGTTCTGTTTGTCGAGCAGGCCGCTCAGCGCCAGGGGCTCCAGGCGGCCGCGGTCGACTTTGCGTGTTCCAGTGCCGCCCACCATGCGGGGCTGCGCAGCGACCCGGTGGTCGCAGCGATGCCGGCTGATTCCACTTATTGGAAGCTGGGCAACACGCCCTTCGAGCGCGACGCGGCCTATCGCCGTTTGCTGGAGCGGCCGCTGAGCGCGGCCGATGTGCGACGCATCGAGAGCACGCTGCTCAAGGGCTGGGCCTTGGGGTCTCCCCAATTTCTGGCTGAAATTGGTGCGCTTGCCGGTCGCAGACCCTCGCCGGCGCCGCGCGGGCGACCCCCCTTGGGGCGGCGGGCGGACTGAAGGGCGGATTTGTGCACCGATCGGGTGATTGGTATGTCCCCATTTATCCGGTTGAGTTGCGTGCTCGCAAATTAATTGGTGACTGACCCCAATTAAAAACCCTTGAGTTGGATGCTGCACCGCAGTAAATTCGCCCGTCCAATTTTCAAGGAGCCCGCCCATGTCCACACGTCCTCAGCCTCCAGCCAGCGCGCAGGAAATCGGTGCGGCCTGCGAATCCGGGCTGTACAGCGCGGCGAATGAACATGACGCGTGCGGCGTGGGCTTCATCGCGCACATCAAGGGCCACAAGTCGCACTCGATCGTCGAGCAGGGGCTGAAGATCCTCGAGAACCTCGACCACCGGGGTGCGGTCGGTGCCGACAAGCTGATGGGCGACGGCGCGGGCATCCTGATCCAGGTGCCTGACGAGCTGTACCGCGCCGAAATGGCCGAGCAGGGCATCGACCTGCCGGCGCCCGGCGAGTACGGCGTGGGCATGATCTTCCTGCCCAAGGAACGCGCCTCGCGGCTGGCCTGTGAGCAAGAGCTCGAGCGCGCGGTGCGCGTCGAGGGGCAGGTGCTGCTGGGCTGGCGCGATGTGGCGGTGGATGCCGACATGCCGATGTCGCCCACCGTGCGCGAGAAAGAGCCGGTGATCCGCCAGATCTTCATCGGCTGCGGACATGACGTGATCGTGCCCGATGCGCTCGAGCGCAAGCTGTACGTGATCCGCAAGACCGCCTCGAGCGCGATCCAGCGCCTGAACCTGACCCACAGCCACGAGTACTACGTGCCCAGCATGAGCTGCCGCACCATCATCTACAAGGGGCTGCTGCTGGCCGACCAGGTGGGCCGCTACTACAAGGACCTGAGCGATCCGCGCACGACCTCGGCGCTGGCGCTGGTGCACCAGCGCTTTTCGACCAACACCTTCCCCGAGTGGCCGCTGGCCCACCCGTACCGCATGGTGGCGCACAACGGCGAGATCAACACCGTCAAGGGCAACTTCAACTGGATGCGCGCCCGCGAAGGCGTGATGAAGTCCCCCGTGCTGGGTGACGATCTCAAGAAGCTCTACCCGATCAGCTTCGAGGGGCAAAGCGACACCGCCACCTTCGACAACGCGCTTGAGCTGCTGACGATGAGCGGCTACTCGCTCGCGCATGCGGCCATGATGATGATTCCCGAGGCCTGGGAGCAGCACACCACGATGGACGAGCGGCGCCGCGCGTTCTACGAGTACCACGCCGCGATGCTCGAGCCGTGGGATGGTCCGGCCGCGATGGTGTTCACCGACGGCCGCCAGATCGGCGCAACGCTCGACCGCAACGGCCTGCGCCCCGCGCGCTACGCCGTCACCGACGACGACCTCGTGGTGATGGCCTCCGAGTCGGGCGTGCTTCCGTTCCCCGAAAACAAGATCATCAAGAAGTGGCGCTTGCAGCCGGGCAAGATGTTCCTCATCGACCTGGATCAGGGCCGCATCGTCGACGACGAGGAACTCAAGAACCAGTTCGCCTCGGCCAAGCCGTACCGGCAGTGGATCGAGAGCGTGCGCACCAAGCTCGAGAACGTGCCCGCCGATGGCGTCGCGCCGGTGTTCACCGAAACCCTGCTCGACCGCCAGCAGGCGTTTGGCTACACGCAAGAAGACATCAAGTTCCTGATGAGCCCGATGGCGCAGGCCGGTGAGGAAGCCACCGGCTCGATGGGCAACGACTCGCCGCTGGCCGTGCTGTCGGACAAGAGCAAGCCGCTGTACAACTACTTCAAGCAACTCTTCGCGCAGGTCACCAACCCGCCGATCGACCCGATCCGCGAAGCGATCGTGATGTCGCTGGTGAGCTTCATCGGACCCAAGCCCAACTTGCTCGACATCAACGCGGTGAACCCGCCGATGCGCCTTGAAGTGCCGCAGCCTATCCTCGACTTCGACGACATGGTGCGTCTGCGCGGCATCGAAAAGCACACCGCCGGCAAGTTCAAGAGCCACGAGATCGACATCACCTACCCGGTGGTGTGGGGCGACGAAGGCGTCGAAGCCAAGCTGGCCTCGCTGTGCGCCGAGTCGGTCGACGCGATCCGCAGCGGCCACAACATCCTGATCATCAGCGACCGCCACATGAGCCGCGATCAGGTGGCCATCCCGGCGGCGCTGGCCTTGTCGGCGATCCACCAGCACCTGGTGCGCGAAGGGCTGCGCACCACCGCCGGTCTGGTGGTGGAAACCGGCTCGGCGCGCGAGGTGCATCACTTCGCAGTGCTCGCCGGCTACGGTGCCGAGGCGGTACACCCGTACCTCGCGCTCGAGACGCTCGCGAATTTGCGTCGTGACCTGCCGGCCGATCTGTCGGCCGAAAAGGCGATTTACAACTACATCAAGGCGATCGGCAAGGGGCTGTCCAAGATCATGTCCAAGATGGGCGTGTCGACCTACATGTCGTACTGCGGCGCCCAACTGTTCGAGGCCATCGGGCTCGAAAAGCCGATGGTCGACAAGTACTTCCGCGGCACGGCCACGCAAGTCGGCGGCATCGGCGTATTCGAGGTGGCCGAAGAAGCGCTGCGCATGCACCAGGCCGCCTTTGGCGACGATCCGGTGCTCGAGAACATGCTCGACGCCGGCGGCGAATACGCCTGGCGCGCTCGCGGCGAAGAACACATGTGGACGCCCGACGCCATCGCCAAGCTGCAGCACAGCACCCGAGCCAACGAGTTCGAGACCTACAAGGAATACGCGCAGCTGATCAACGACCAGTCGCGCCGCCACATGACGCTGCGCGGGCTGTTCGAGTTCAAGCTCGATCCGGCCAAGGCCATTGCGCTCGACGAGGTCGAGTCGGCCGCAGAGATCGTCAAGCGCTTCGCCACCGGCGCGATGTCGCTGGGTTCGATTTCGACCGAGGCGCACAGCACGCTGGCCATCGCGATGAACCGCATCGGCGGCAAGAGCAACACCGGCGAAGGCGGCGAGGATCCGGCGCGCTACCGCAACGAACTCAAGGGCATCCCGATC